>JAFTCG010000065.1 GCA_017454815.1 Clostridia bacterium | reverse complement strand
GCTCGTGTCCTGTTCAAGTCTCGAAAAGTGACCTCGACAATAAAGAAACAGAGCAAGACGTAAATCCTGCTCTGCTAATGGTCCGAGTGGCGAGACTTGAACTCACGGCCTCTTGACCCCCAGTCAAGCGCGCTACCAGCTGCGCCACACCCGGATATTTCCAACGAATGAAATTTTAACACATTTAAAACGATAATGCAAGTGTTTTTTTGAAAAAAATATTAAAATATGTTTTTTGCATTAAATCAGGCGGCATCATTGCTCACAGAAGCCGCCTTATATCCTTTCATAAATTTGAAATATCTTTTAAAAAAAGCCTCTTTTATTGTTGAAAAAGCTCCTGATACGATTTTATATTCAAAAAAGAAAAATATCAAGAATAATGTGATTTTACTTGCAAAATATGTGTAAAATGTTGTAAAATGTAAAATCGGGAGTGATTATTTTGCAGGACAAAAAGAATCTGATCTTCTTTCCGCTCGCCACGATCGGCAGGGACATGTGCGGACAGCTTTTTTCAATGGCTGTTCTCAATTATATTCTTTTCACGAAGCAGCTTTCCGTATCGCAGTTTTCCGTTGTTTCCTTCATCATCGTTGCGGCGAGGCTGTTTGACGCTTTTAACGACCCTTTTATGGGCACGCTCATCGACCATACAAAAACAAAGATCGGGAAATTCAAGCCATGGATCATCGCCGGGGTTTTATCGACTTCCGTCGTCGTATATTTTGCCTTTTCCAACAGGTTTATCGGCTGGGGATTTGTAAAATTCTTTGCGCTGATCTATTTCCTTTTCAGCATTTGTTTTACGATGAACGACGTTTCCTATTGGGGAATGATCCCGTCGCTTTCATCCGCCCCGGAGATGCGCGACAAGTTTACCTCAAGAACGGTCTTCACTTCCGGCATGGGAGCGGCGTTTGTGACCGTTTTTGTGCCGATTCTGACTGCGGGCGAGCACGTCATCGGCGGCAACGCAGTAACGGCTTACAGAGTTCTCGCAATAATAGCGTGCGTCGCTTCTCCTGTGACGATGATGCTTTTGTGCTTCGTCAAGGAGAACAGGGGAGCCAGCAGCGTTTCAAAAAACAGCATCTCCGTTTCGGGGATTTTCAGGACTGTTTTCCGAAACGATCAGCTGAAATGGGCTTCGGTCGTGTTCTTTGTCTCACAGCTCGGAACAGTTCCGATCGTCAACGGTCTCGGAACAACTTACGTCTATTTTGAATTCGGATACAATGGCATCCTCGCAACGCTTTTTGTCGTTGTCGGAATGTCGAGCACGGTGGTCATGATGCTGATCTATCCCGCGCTTGCAAAAAAACATTCAAGAAAAAAGCTTGTTGCTTCATCAATGTATTTCATGATTTTCGGATATTTATGGATGCTTTTGAGCGGAATCTTTCTTCCTTATTCAAGCATGATAAAATACATTTTCGTTGTGATCGGGCTTGCGATCGCAAACGTCGGCTCTTACTGCGTAAACCTGATCTGCATGATATGTATTTCAAACTCGATCGAATATAACGAATACAAGTTCGGCGTTCGCGAAGACGGCGTCATCACCTCCGTCAGGCCGTTTTTGACAAAGCTCTCCAATTCGTTCGTGATGCTTCTGACTTCCGTTATTTATATGCTCATCGGCGTAACGAAGATCACAAACCTCATCTCGGACGTCGAAAACAGGGCGTTATCGGGCGCGATCGATGCCGCCGAAAAAACCGACCTGATCCAGACTGCGCTGTCTAACGTAAAGAATTCGCAGACTTTCTGGCTTTTGTTTTCGATGAGCGTTATCGCCTTGAGCATGGGATTTGCCTGCTGCATGATATTTAAGAAAAAGTACACCCTTGACGAAGATGAATATGTCCGCATCGTCGAGGAACTCAACCGAAGAAAGATCGAATGAAGCGAATCAAGGTTTTTGGACAACGTTGCTTTGATTGCGGTTGACAATGTATCCATACTATGATAGAATTTGATGTGATTTTATTTTGACATAATTATCTTTGGAGAAGTATATATGCTGTTTAATTCTTTATCCTATGCGATTTTTCTGCCGATAGTGTTTTTTCTTTTTTGGTTATCTCCCAAAAAGATAAAATGGATGGTCCTGCTCGCCGCCAGCTACTATTACTACATGAGCTGGGGAATAAAATACTGCGTCTGGATAATCCTGACGACGGTCGTCTCATACCTTTGCGCGCGGATGATTGAAAAAAGAGACGACGAAAAAAGCAAAAAGCTGTTTATGGTTTTGCCGATCGTGTTTATCATCGGGACGCTCGTTTTCTTCAAGTATTTCAACTTCCTGAGCGAGACCGTTACTTCCGTTCTCAGGGCGTTCTCTCTGCCTGCGAGCGATTTTACGCTGAAGCTGATAATGCCGCTTGGAATATCCTTTTATTCGTTCCAGTCGGTCGGCTATATCGTCGACGTTTATAACGGCAAAACCCCCGCGCAGAAGCATTTTGGGAAGTTCGCCCTGTTCATCTCTTTCTTCCCGCACGTTTTGTCGGGACCTATCGCAAGGGCAAACGACCTTATGCCACAGCTTGAGTTTGAAAAGAAATTTGATTTCGAGCAGGCTTCTTACGGCGTAAGGCAGCTCGTCTGGGGCTTTTACAAAAAAGTCGTCGTGTCCGGGCTTTGCGCTTACGTTGTCAACGGCGTTTATGACTCGCTTGAAGGTCAGAAAGGCTTTGTGCTGATTTGCGCAACGGTGTTCTACGCGTTTCAGATCTACTGCGATTTTTCCGGTTATTCCGACATCGCGATCGGCTCCGCAAAGATCCTCGGCATTGACCTGATGACGAACTTCAAAACCCCATACATGTCCCAATCGATCAAGGAATTCTGGGGCAGATGGCACATTTCGCTTTCGACCTGGTTCAGGGACTACATCTATATCCCGCTCGGCGGCAACAGGAAGGGCAACGTCAAGTATATTTTCAACATTATAATAACCTTCCTCGTCAGCGGATTGTGGCACGGCGCCGCTTGGACTTTTATCGTCTGGGGCTTGTTGCACGGCGTTTTGCAGGTGATCGAAACTTACGTTTATAAGATTGGATTCCTGAAGCGGTTTGCCCCGAAAAAGGGCGAAAAGAAGATCCTTTGTCCAAGCGGCTTGATAAAGCTCTTTTTGACTTTTGCTCTTGTTTGCTTCACCTGGATATTTTTCAGGGCAAACACTTTTTCGGATGCGATTTATATCGTCACAAAAATGTTTTCGGGCATCGCTTCTCCTTTGAGCTATTTCAAGCTCGGAATTGCAAACCTGTTCCACCTCAACAACGTCACAAAGCTCAGGCTGTTTATTTCTCTTCCTGTGCTTGTGGTAACGGATATGATTTTTGTTAAAGTCGATCTTTATGAGCGCATCGGAAAGATGAGAGCAGTGCCGAGGTGGCTTGTTTACATTGCTGTTTTGCTTCTCTTACTGATCCTTGCTCCGAGTGACTCCAACTCGAATTTCATCTATTTCCAATTCTGATCAAGAAAGGAATGCGTCCTTTTCGGACGCAAATGTGTTTGACATATGTTCAGGTTTATCAGGAATATAATCATTACCGTTGTTCTGATCGTTTCGATTTTCGCAGGGTTGTTCTGCGTCGGTCAGCTCGTGCCCTATCAGTACGACAAGGCTTACACGGGCATTTTGAGAGTGAAATACGAAGCGAACAAAAAGCGTACCGAGCCGGGCATCATTTTTGTCGGCGGTTCCAACCTTGCTTTGGGGCTTGACACAGAAAAGATCTCGAAGACTTTCAAAACACCCGCTTACAATTTCGGCTTCCACGCAGGTCTAAAGAGAGATTTTTATCTCAACGCTATCAAGGCGAACATCCTCGAGGGTGACGTTATCGTCCTGATATTTGAGTACAGCGCATATATTGAAGACCTCATGACCGAGCACGTGACGTGGAATTCGATCGACAACGACATGGATCTCATCAAATGCGTTCCTGCCTCAAACGTGTTCAACCTTTACAGGTATTATCCTATATACCTTTTCAAAAAGATCTCCGACACGATGTTCAATCCCCACCCGATCCCCGACAACGGCGGATATAACGTGGATTGTTTCAACGAGTACGGCGATGACGTTTACGAGAGATATGAAAACATCAGAACTCCCGAGGAAGTCAAAAACAGCGCATACACTGTCATCAGCACTGATATAATGTCCGACGAAGGGCTTGAAGCGCTGAAGGAATTTCGCGAATACTGCGAGAGCATCGGCGCAAAGGTTTACGCCTCCTGTCCGTCCATTGACCGCCTTGGAGTCAAGGAGCTGCAGGACAACGGCGTAAGCTTCAAAAAGCGCTATGAGGAAAAGACCGGCATAAAGATGATCTCCGAGCCCTCCGACTATATTCTTGACACAGAGTATTTTTACGACACGGATTATCACCTTAATCTCACCGGCGTTGAATTGAGAACAAACCTGCTCATTGAAGACTTGAAAACTGTTCTTTGATCGAAAAAACAATAAATTCAAATATAAAACAATTCCGAAAGGGCATACACCGGTATGCTCTTTTTGTTATTATTGAACAATTTATTCTTGTTTACATCTGAAAAACAATTAATTGTTGACAAATTATTCTGATTTATGGTATTATAATTGGGAAGGAGATTGTTCTCCTGACGAAAACCTCAGAAAGGAATGAAATATTACTTTTCGTAATGTTTCGATAACCGACATGAAAAGACTGTCTAAAAAGCAAATGATCATTTTCGCGATCGGTCAGCTTGGCTGGTCAACTCTCAGTGGGATCGTCAATGCCTGGTTTGTTACGTTTTACCTTCCGACTCAATCCGATATTCAATCCGGCGCAACGCAGTTCATTACTCCCGGACTTGTGATCCTTGGTTTTCTGACGATACTCGGCTTGATAACTGCTGTCAGCAGGATTTTTGACGCGATAACCGATCCGATTATCGCCAGCATGAGCGATCGAAGCACAAACAAAAAAGGCCGCAGGACGCCGTTTATGCAGTTTGCGGCGCTTCCTCTTTCAGTCGTTACGGTGTTACTTTTCTGTGCGCCCGTCAACGCTATCAGCGGTATCAACGTCGCATGGATATCTGTCTTCATCGTGCTGTTCTATCTGTTTATGACGATGTACTGTACCCCGTACAACGCTCTTATTTCGGAGTTCGGCAAAACTCAGGACGACAGGATGTTCATTTCAACTTCGATATCGCTCACTTTCTTTGTTGGTACTCTACTCGCTTATACGCCGTTCGTTTTTTCCGGAATGATAAGGGGATCGCTTGGGTTCAGTTGGAGTTACAGAGCTTGCTTCATCGTTCTTGCGGTCATAGCGTGCGTTTGCATGCTGCTGCCGACGTTACTGATAAAAGAAAAAGAGTACGTTGACACAAAGCCCTCAAATTCAAACATGATGAAATCGCTTGCTTCAACTTTCAAAAACAGGGATTTCAGAGTTTTCGCCTTTTCGGACATAATGTACTGGATCGGTCTTACTCTCTTCCAGACGGGACTTCCGTTTTTTGTCAAAGTTTCGATGAAACTTGATGAAAGCTATACTATGATTTTTATGGGCGGTATGACGGTACTTTCTGCAATTTTTTATCCGTTCGTTTCAGGCCTTGTAAGGAAATTCGGCAAGAAAAAGCTCGTTATCACCGGTTTCCTCGGCCTTGCGATCGCATACCTGATCACTGCTTCGATTAGATTCATTGATCTTCCGGGCGTGATCTTCGGCGTTGTAATCTGTGTGATAGCCGCTTTCCCGATGGCTTTGCTCGGTATTATCCCGCAGTCTATCGTTGCGGACGTTGCGGAAGCCGACGGAATCGACAACGGTGAAAACAGGGAGGGCATGTTCTTCGCCGCCAGGACTTTTGCCATGAAATGGGGACAGTCTATCGCAATGCTCGTTTTCACTTCTCTTGCGATCATCGGAACGACTCAGAACAAATCCTCCAACGACATCACCGCTTCGTCGCTCGGACTTACGATCGTAGCTTTCGTTGCGGTAACGTTCTGTCTGCTTGGGGCGATTATCCTCTCCGGATACAACGAAAAGAAGATCATGGCTACCATTACGACGAAAAAACCGATCGCCGACAATAACGACAAAAGTACAGAAGAATAAACAAATATAAATTATCAACTGCCGTCGGGATAATGATTTCGACGGCTTTGGCAACAGGAGAAAAATATGGAAACAAGATCATCAGGTGTATTGATGCCTTTAAGTTCTCTGCCGTCGAGGTACGGCATCGGAGTCATGGGCGATTCGACAAAAAGATTTATCGACAGAATTTCGGAAATGGGATTCTCGTACTGGCAGGTTTTGCCCCTTAACCCGCCCGACAGCTACGGCTCGCCGTACGCTTCGAATTCCGCTTTTGCGATCTCTTTGTCCTATATCTCTCCGGACGAACTGCTGAAAACCAATCTGATCTGCAGGGAAGATATTGAGCGCAACGTCTATTACGGCTCGCCCTATACCGCCGACTATGAATTCGCATATGTTTCAAGGCTTGAAATCCTTAAAAAAGCGTATAAGAACATAGATTCCCAATGGGAAGAGAAGATCACCGCGTTTGAAAACGAGAACGAATGGTGTAAAGCTTTTTCGCTTTACAGTGTTCTAAAAGACAAGTTTGAAGGAAAAGCCTGGCAGGAGTGGGATAAGGATCTCGCTGTTTACGAAAAATTCATGGAAAACAGCGACGGTTATGCCGAAAAAGCGCGGTTTTATTCTTTTGTTCAGCTCATCGCTTTTTCCCAGTGGAAAACTATCAAGCTTTACGCAAACGATCACGGCGTAAAGATCCTCGGAGATATGCCGATATATGTTTCGTCCGACAGCGTCGACAGCTGGAGCAACAGGAAGCTCTTTGATATTGATGAAATCACCTTCGTCAACAGGAAGAAGGCTGGTGTCCCACCCGATTGTTTCTCTGCGGACGGTCAGCTTTGGGGCAATCCGATCTACAATTGGGATGAGATGGAAAAAGACGGCTACAAGTGGTGGATCGACAGGATCAAATCATCGCTTAAGCTTTACGACGTCGTCAGGATCGACCATTTCAGGGCTTTCGCATCCTATTGGGCTGTCGACGCAGGGGAGGAGACAGCCAAAAACGGCAGATGGATAAAGGGCCCCGGAATGAAGCTTTTCAATGCTCTGAAAGATAATATGGGCGACGCTTCGATCGTTGCTGAAGACCTCGGATCTTTCGGCGAGGACGTTGTGCAGCTGCTCGAAGACACCGGTTTCCCCGGTATGAGAGTCATCCAGTTCGGTTTTGACCCCTATTGCGACAGCACCCATCTTCCGCATAACTACTCAAAGAATTCCATCGCCTACGTCGGCACTCACGACAACAATACTTTGCTCGGCTGGCTCTGGGAAGCAGGGGAGAACGATCGAAAGTTTGCTCTCGATTACTGCGGCTTCAAGGGCGGCAACTGGGGCGAAGGCGGCTATCACAGCGCTTCGTGCAGGAGCATCATCGAGACTGTTTGGAGAAGCAGCTCTGTTCTCAGCGTGATCTCTTTCCAGGATATGTGCGGCTTCGGTTCCGACGCAAGGATGAACGTCCCCGGCAGGGCTTTCGGCAACTGGCTGTTCAGGACGACGGATGAAACGATAGACATGATCGACAGGGAGTATTTTAAACATATCAACAAGGTGTTCAAAAGAACAATATATTAAAATTTTGATTTCGCTTTGTTATGCGATGTGGATTATGAAAAATTGACTAAAAATCCGATTATAAAAAATTCTTTAACATATTGTTTTTCCTTTTTTTTATTCTATAATATATTCGGTACAATTTGTATTGAATCGAAGAAAGGAAGGATCTTCATGAGAAGTAAACTATTCAAAACAATATGCCTTTTCCTGTCTTTGGCGATCATAGCTGTCGGCGTGCCGACGTTTTCGATCGCATCTTCAGCCACTACCAAGGGCTCGGCTTCATGCTCGGCATCTGCGCAGGATACTGCCGCAAAGGCTTCGATGTCGCTTTATAACGCGAGCTCTACGTCCGGCACTACGGCGACTTATATCGTCGACAAATACTACTATCCCACCATGGCGGACTACGGAAATATTTATTCCGTAACGTTTGAAGGTACCGGAATGTATGCCAACACGTGTATTTCAGCGAGTGGAGATTTTTCAATTTCCAACACCGGAACGAGAACTGACCACCCGATCAATATTCAGCAAAACTCTTACGCTGTTGAAACACATAGCGGAACACTTGTCGGAAGCGTTCCCGCACCCGGACAGCAAAAGACTGTTTCCCTGAACGGATATGTTAGAATTAACTACAACATTCCCGGCTATCTCAACGGTCTTGCAGTTTTTGAAAGCAGCACTTCCGTAACTATGAACGCTGTTGTCATCGGCGTTGACAGTACCGAGCTTCAGGAGCTTCTTTTGAAATATTCGGACTACAAGGAATCCTGCTGGACAGCCGCGAGCTGGGCTGCATTTTCAACAGCTTATTCAAACGCTAAATCCGTTGCGGAGAGCAAAACCGCTCTTCAAAGCGAAATAAACAGCGCGCTGTCTTCGCTGCAAACAGCAGTTGCGGGACTTGAGCACGACGGTGATATTACCGAATGTGCGTACTGCCTTTCCGGAAGCAAAGGCAACAGCAGCAAATCAGTAGAATCCTTCTATGATCTTTCCTACGGTAACTCTAACATGGATTTGTTTATACCCGCCAAAGCTGAAGGCGATGTTGCGCTTATACTCTTTATCCACGGCGGCGCATGGATCGGCGGAGATAAGAGTGAGTTTACAGCCAAAGCCCTTGACGCCTGCTCAAAATACGGCGTAGTTTCAGCGACAGTAAATTACCGATTTGCAGATTGCTTCAATGTCACCGGATGGAGCATCCTTGATGACATCCAGAGTGCTGTCACCATGATAAAATCAATGGCTGCCGACAGAGGCTTGAACGTTGTCAAAATGATGACTGCAGGCCATTCCGCGGGCGGACATCTTTCGCTGATGTATGCATATACAAGGCAGGATACTTCGCCTGTCAGACCTGTTTGCGTGTGGGATATGGCAGGGCCCACAACGCTATATAACTCGGAATATCTTAAAGAAGACGGGCTTGTGCTCGCACTTTCCGCTGTTTGCGGTCAGTATTTTACCGCTGATCAGGCTGCGTATGCTTTCCTTGCGCTTGAGAGTATGTCACCGACAAAATATATCGGCTCAGCTCTTCCGACTCTTATTTGTCACGGCGTGCAGGACAGCATAGTCCCTTATTCCGACGGCGCCGCGCTCGATGCAGCGTTGACAACTTCGGGTGTTGCACACACGTTCATCACTTTCCCGAATTCCAATCACGGTCTTGAAAGCGATCCGGGTTGTTACGATCAGATGATGAGTGAATACGACCGCTACGTAAGAACATACATCCTTCCCGGTGGAGTTCCCAACGTAGTACACAATTACGAAACCGAAACTGTTGAAGCAACCTGTACTCAAAAGGGTTACACCATTTATTCATGCGTTGATTGCGGAAAATACTACGTTTCCGATGTGACAGGTTACGGCCATACTCCTGCCCAGGCAGTTGTCGAGAATCAAACTCAGCCAACATGCTCTCAGTTCGGCGGATATGACGAAGTAGCTTACTGCACAGAATGCGGAGCAGAGGTTTCGAGAAATCATGTTCAGATTGCTAAGCTGGCTCATACTCCCGGCGAAACAGTAATAGAGAATCAGACTTCCGCGACCTGCACTGCCAACGGCGGCTATGATGAAGTCGTTTACTGTACCGTCTGCGAAGCGGAGATATCGAGAAATCACGTTCAGATCAATATGCTCTCGCATATCCCGGGTGAAACCGTAATCGAGAACGAAACTGCCCCGACCTGCACTGTTGACGGCGGATATGATGAAGTCGTTTACTGCACAAGGTGCGGCGATGAGATTTCAAGAAACCACGTTTCGATCACAATGCTTTCCCATATTCCGGGCGAAGCAGTCAGGGAAAACGAAACTTCGCCGACGTGTTCGGTTACCGGCGGATATGACGACGTCGTATGTTGCACAAGATGCGGCTCGGAGCTCTCGAGAACTCATACGAGCTTAGGCAAAACTTCTCATCAGGTAGGCCCCTGGGAAGTAACGCTTCCCGCAACTTACACAACTCCCGGTACTCAGGTCAAGAGATGCATTCACTGCGGCACGATCATCAATTCCAAATCGATCCCCGTTCTTGAGCCCGAATTTGCTCCGGCGGCTGAATCCGACCTGAACTTCGACAGCGAAAACATGCTCATCAAAAACATCCCGCAGGGAGTCAGCGACCTGAGCGAATACTTTTTCCTGGGCGGATGCACGGTTGAATTCGAAGGCGACGTCGTTGCGACAGGCACAACCGTCACTGTCAGATCTTTTGCAGGCACGACTCTTGCAACGTATACTGCCGTAGTCAGCGGCGACGTGACGGGCGACGGATATATCGATGCGTTCGATCTTGCGCTTGCCGGCGAACATGTCAACACCTTCACAGAGCCTGAGGATATCGCCGTAATGAAAGCCTGCGATATGTTCGACGACGGCTACCTTGACGCGACCGATATTGCTTATTTGATCTATATTGCTAATTTTGAATAATCAGACGTTTTATGAGACTCCGGTTCAGTCGAGCCGGAGTTTTCTTTTTGCTTGTCGTATATTTTTAAATAAACTATCGGCAAGCATAAGATTATTGACATTACAGCCGTTTTATGATAATATCAAACAAAGTGATTTAACTGCATTGGCGTAGCTTTTGAATTGTAGTTTTTTGGAGATATCATGGTCAAATCGAAATTCAAATCGACAATTCTATACTTGATCAAAATCCTGGTTGCCGGGCTCGTTGCTGTGGCGATCTTGTCGTTGATGCTGTTTTTCGTCAGCATCACTCCGATCCATCTGGACAACCCTAAAGGCAACACGGATTACGTCTGGCTGCCCGATTCGATCTGGGTGAACACGACCGAGGGCATCTCTTTCGGCAGGGTCGATTCCGACGGCTTCAACAACGAAAAAGTGATCGTTGACCCGGATATCCTCCTCGTCGGATCATCTCATATGGAGGCGAAAAACGTCTTTTACAGCCAAAGCGTTTCCGGCATCCTCAGCAAGGATTTTGAGGGCATCTATTCGGTTTACAACGTCGGCATTTCGGGGCACCATTTCTACAAAGCCTGCCAGTATCTGCCCGACAACCTGGAGCTGTATAAAAACTCGCTGAAGTATATCGTAGTAGAGACGAGCGACGTCGATCTCACTCTTGACAAGGTTGAGGAAACGCTGTCCCATACCGTTGAAAAAACGCCTTCTTATGCAGTCGGTCTGATCGCAAAGCTTCAGAAAATACCTTTCATCTACGGCTTTTACAAGCAGATGGACGGCGGACTTCTCGACATCCTTCTTGACAGGCAAAAACCTGTCAGTTCCACATCTGTCGAAGATAAAACCGTTGATCTTGTTGCATTTGAAAAGATGTTTGAATATCTTCAAAACATTGAAAAAGACGGAGGCGTTGAGATCATCATCTTCTATCATCCGACCGAAAAATTCGACGAAAACGGTAATATCGTTTTCGACAGCGGCGAAAGTCTGAAAGCGTTTGACAATGCCGCAAAAAAATATGGTATCGACTTTATCGATATGACTTTAAGGTTTGAAAAAACTTACGACGAGATCCACAAACTCCCTCACGGCTTTGTGACCGGGGAGGCCGGAAAAGGCCATTTGAATCCCACCGGGCATAAGATTATTGCGGATGAGATTTATAGATTTATTACTGAAAAGGATAGTTAACGTATGTCAATGATGACCATTCAGTTTATAGGACTCGTGCTCGCGGTTTATTGCATCTTGTATGTTTGCGGTAAACTGCAAAAAAGCGACAAAACCTATAAACGGACGAGAAACTGGATACTCATCGCAGCGAGCTTCGGATTCATGTGCTACGCCGACGTTCGCTTTGCCTGCGTGCTGTTGGCGGTTTCTCTTTGCGCTTTTGTTTTTGCGAAATACAAGAAACTGTGGTTTATCGGCGTTATCATGTCCATCGCAGGGCTTTGCTATTTCAAATATACGAACTTCTTCATCTCCTCGTTCGGCAAGCTCGTCGGGAATGATTACGGCGCGCTGAAGATAATTCTGCCTCTTGGAATCTCGTTTTACACTTTCAGCGCGATAGGATATATCATCGACGTGAAAAGAGGAGAGATCGAGCCGCGAAGCTTTGAAGAAGTCCTGACTTATATCACATTCTTCCCGAAAATCACCTCCGGCCCGATCCAAAGGAGCAACGACTTCTTCTCGCAGATCGACGAAAGAAAACAGCTCGGCGTTTCGACCTTTGTTCCCGGAATGGAAATATTCTTTTTCGGGCTTTTCAAAAAGATAGTTCTCGCCGACAGGCTCTCGGTTTTTGTGAATCAGGTTTACGATATGCCAAACACCTTCAGCAGCTTCACCGTTTTCCTTGCGGTCGTGGCTTATTCGTTCCAGATATATTTTGACTTTTCGGGATATTCGGACATGGCGATCGGCGTCGGAAAAATGCTCGGTATCGAGATGCCGAAAAACTTCAACCTGCCGTACCTTGCCCATAACGTCACAGAGCTCTGGAAACGCTGGCATATCACCCTTTCGACGTGGCTGATGAAATATCTCTATATTTCGCTGGGCGGCAACAGAAAGGGCAAATTCAGGACTTACCTGAACCTTATCCTCACCATGGTCATCGGCGGGATATGGCACGGAGCAAACTGGACTTACGTGATCTGGGGGCTTTTGCACGGGCTTGCGCTCGCGGCGCACAAAGCTTGGATGGAGCTGACCGGAAGCGTAAAGAAAACTCACAGCGCCGTTTCCAACGTGATCTCGATAACGCTGACTTTTCTGTTCACGACGTTTTGCTGGATCTTCTTCAGAGCGGAGTCCCTTTCAAATGCTTTGGCTGTAATAGGTAGGATCTTCAGCTTTAAAACGGGTGTGTTTCAGCCGTTCCTGTGGCTGTTTGCAACGCTTATCATTTATTTCGTCTGCGTTGCCTTTGCAGCAAAAAGATCGAAGTCTAACCCGGAGGAAAAACCGAAAAAACTGAATTTCAGCTTTGTGAACGGTTTTTATCCCACACTTGATTTGTCAAAATTTTGGCATTTGGTGGTTTTGTTCGTTTTCGTCGGATGTATCATCCTCTTTGCTTACACCGGCGGCAGCCCGTTTATCTACGGCAACTATTGATAACAGGAATTATAATCATCTCCTGACAGCGATTTGTCCGGAGATGATTTTTGTTGATCTTTGTGGAATTTTGGCATAAATCCCGCAAACTCAAAAAAAACTAAAAAAAGCCTTGACAAACGAATGCGTATGAGTTAAAATATAGAAGCTGTTACGGCAACAACTATATATCGCGGAGTAGAGCAGTTGGTAGCTCGTCGGGCTCATAACCCGGAGGTCGTTGGT
>JAFTCG010000064.1 GCA_017454815.1 Clostridia bacterium | reverse complement strand
GTCCTTTACGAGTGAGAGCAGGTTTTCATACACGGGCTTCGGCGAGTCGATATAGCGGTTGAAATAAATGTGCCGCGCCCACCAGCCCCACTGCGTTTCTTCATTCGGGAACGGATAAAAACCGCCCGAATACATATCGGTGATACCGAATCTCTCTTTGAAATCGAAAAAGTATTTATTAAACCTCTCGCCGCTGTAAGTGAGCCCGGCCGACGTGGAAAGTCCCGCACCCGCGCCTATGACGACCGCGTCGCATTCGGCGAGCGCCTTTTTGAGTTTCCTTATATTATCCGAGTAACTCCCGGTATATGTCGTGATCTTCGGATTTGAAAACATTGAATATCACCTCGATTTCGCTATGGATAGTTGTTTTGTAATCACGTACCGTCTGAACGGCAATTTCTGCCGCACGTTTCTGCGGAAAGCCGAAAACGCCTGTCGAGATACAGCAAAACGCGATACTGCCGAGTCCGTTTTCTTCAGCACATGCAAGGCAGGCGCGATAACTTGACGCGAGCAGTTCTTCGTGCTTTGCCGTCAGCCGTCCGTTTACGATAGGACCGACGGTATGAATGACGTGGTTGCACGGCAGATCATACGCCGGCGTGATCTTTGCCTCTCCGGTCGGTTCCTCATGTCCCTGCTGTTGCATGATCTCGGCGCATTTGTTTCGAAGGCGCAGTCCTGCGAATGTGTGTATGCAGTTGTCAATGCAATTATGGAGTGGCTGAAAGCATCCGAGCATCTGAGAGTTCGCCGCATTAACTATGGCATCGCATTCAAGAGTTGTTATATCGCCCTGCCAAAGATAGATTCCTTCTTCGACCGGTTTTAAGTCAGCAAGGCGATTTATACCTTTCGCTACCGTTTCTTCTTTTAGGTATTCGCTTTCGATCTGAACGTACTCATCCGAAATCGGCGCAGGCATACGGACGTTCATCAGAGAGCGGAGCAGGTCTTTCTGTCCCTGCGTATCAGCCGGTATTTCGATATTCCGGTATCTCGGCTGTTCGGCAAGGAGCATTTTTATCAAATATAGTCTTTTTTCTTCGTGAGTCATAGCATCATCTTCTTTCCACCGTGCCTACGGGACAGACCTCTGCGCAGTTTCCGCAATGCAGGCAGTGCTCCTGCTCGATCACGGCGGGGGTGTTGCTGAAATCAATACAGCTTTGCGGACAGACTGAGCCACAGGTCTCGCAACCGATACAGGCGTCCGTTATAAAATATCCTTCTTCATTGCGTTCTGCCTTACCAAAGGTGAACGACGCTCTCTCTATCGGTTTCTTTGAAAGATCAAACCATTCGCCGTTGCCTTCATATATTTGAAAAGCCGTAAGCGCTTTTCTCGATTCCTCAGTAGGATATATCTCTCGCATATATGGATTCTTTTCAAACAACGTTGGGATAAGATCATAACCGACCTCACGCACTTTTCCGCGCACGGAAACGGCGATGCTTGTCATCGTATCTTCGCCCTTGATTCCGGTCAACGCAATATAGCCGCGTTTTGTCAGCCGGTCGTAAAATTCTTTGCCTTTTGCCGTCAGAAAATACAGACTGTTTTCATCACAATCCATCATATCTATGGCGACGGTAACGGGCAGACCGGCGTCGTCCACCGTTGCGACGATACAGGTGTGTATTTCATTTACAAGATAAGCAAAATAGTCTTTAGTCCGCATGAGTTTTTCTCCAAAAAAGGCTCCGAGTTTTTATCCCGGAGCTTTGCGTCACTTAGGGGTCCTCAAGGCGAGTGAAATGAGCCTTGAGGTTCCCGTTATTTTTCGCTTGCGATCAGATCGAGCGCCTCGTTTTTCAAGTCTTCGAGCGTATGTTTTTTCAGCTCGTCTTCCATAGCGCTCTGAGCTGCCTTCAGTTTGCCGTCAAGCAGCATATGGATGTTTCGTCCGACGGGGCACTCCGGGTTCGGGCTTTCATGAAAGTGGAACAGGTCTCCGTTTTCCACCGGCTCGATTGCCCGATAAACGTCGTAAAACGTAATTTCCGAAAGCGGTCGGTTGACGGTGATCCCGCCCGTGCCTCTGGCTATCGTGATAAGATCGGCATTTTTCAACTGCGTCAGTATTTTGCGAATGATGACAGGGTTGGTGTTGATGCTTCCCGCAAGAAAATCACTGGTGACCTTGTGATCGTCCTTAAACACTTCAACGCAGGTGAAAATATGCAGCGCGACCGTGAATCTGCTTGTAATCTGCATGAGTCCCACCTCCTGCCTTTATCTTATCACAAAAGCGCTGTAATTTCAAGAGTTACAACGGTTTTTACTTTCTGACAACGCTGATACGCGCCTTGATATGATCGCCTTTTTCAATCTCATCGACCATGGCGATAGCATAATCGGCGTAGCTGATGACGCTCTCGCCCTTGCTGTTCAGAGTCAGTTCTTCGCCTGCGAGGATATATTCGCCGGTGCGCACGCCGTCTGCTTGGAAAACTCCGGCGGGGCTTACAAACGTCCACTTCACGTCGTCTCTCTTGCGAAGCTGGGCAAGCTCTTCGCCCTGCGCTTTGGCGAGAGGAAGGAACATTGCGGGGAAATCCGGACCGTCGCAGACGACCGCCGTGTGCTCGGGATTGACGTACAGGCTGCCTGCGCCGCCGACGATCAGCAGACGGGTGTCGCTGCCGCTGAGAACGTCGCAAAGATGCTGAGACGTTTTTACGTGACCGTCAAGCGTTTCGGGCGTCCATGCGCCGAAGCCGTCAACAACAGCGTCGAATCCTGCGAGATCCTCTTTCGTGAGATCCATGATGTCCTTTTTTACATAATCCTTTGCCGCCGTCTTGTTTTCATCGTCGCGGCCGAATGCTTTGACTTCAAAACCTCTGTCAAGAGCTTCCTTAATAACCTTCTGCGCCACACGTCCGTTAGCTGCTACTACTGCGATTTTCATTTTGTACCTCTTTCCGCCGGTGTCTATCCGGCAATAATTTTATTCGATGTAACCTTTGTGGTTTCATCTTGGTTTCATTATAGCATGTCTTTGTTGTAATGTCAATAGTTACAATAAGAATTTTTGAAATTTTTTTTGAGGCGAAAAGAGGGCAGAAGATATGTAGAATCGCAGACTGGACAAACAAAAACAATTAAGATAAAATGGACGAGTCAACAGCAGATTCAATAATTAATCCAAAGGAGGGTGTAGAATCGTTTAGATTATTCATATTTTATAACGGCAGCAAGATCAGAGTCGGGGCGTGATTCCGACTCTTTTTTCTATTTCAAACAATTTAACGAAAGGTCAAAAAACGGCAAAAAATGCGTACCCTTGAGCACCTTTCGTTAAAAAGTATAAATCGCCAAAATGCAAAAACGGCTCTGCAAGGTCGATTTTCAAGACCCGCAGAGCCGTTATCGTTAAAAAGTGTTCACGAACGCCTTTATATCAAGGCTTTTGACAAAGAGTAACTGCACACCCTTGATGATACGCATTGTATCAAAATTGGTGTGCAGTTATGGTGGGAGAGGGTGGATTCGAACCACCGAAGGCATCGCCGACAGATTTACAGTCTGTTCCCTTTGGCCGCTCGGGAACTCTCCCATGCTATTCAATTGCGCGTCTCGTTTGAACGCTCCAACACTATATCATATCTTCTTTGTTTCGTCAAGAGCATTTTTTGATTTTTTTCACCTTTTTAAATGCATTTTTGAACGACGAAAACCGGTTTAAGCAAAATCATCTCTTCCTCATAGTTGAATTGTGTCGTATGGTTTGTTATAATATCAATATAGGCAGAGCATCCGGAAAGGTTGTGATCGTTTGAATAAAACCGATTATCTCAGGCTTATCGACGACGTGATCGAAAAGGGGAGATTCAAGCCCGACTGGGCTTCGCTTTCCGCCTATAAAACGCCCGACTGGTACTACCGCGGCAAATTCGGCATTTTTATCCACTGGGGCGTTTACTGTGTGCCCGCCTTCGGCAACGAGTGGTATTCCCGCAATATGTATGTGCCGGGCAGCGTCGAGTTTGAGCACCACGTTAAAACCTACGGCAGACAGAAGGATTTCGGCTATAAGGATTTTATCCCGATGTTTAAGGCTGAGCATTTCAACGCCCATGACTGGATCAGGACGTTTGCGAACGCCGGGGCGCGGTTTGTGATGCCGGTTCTGGAGCATCACGACGGTTTTGCCATGTATGACACAGTGTTTAACCGTTGGAATGCGAAGGCGATGGGGCCTTGCCGCGACGTGGCGGGCGAGCTGAAGGCCGAATGCGAAAAGCAGGGGCTGACCTTCTGCGCCTCCACCCACCGTGCAGAGCACTATTTCTTTATGAATATGGGGCGAACCTTTGACAGCGACGTGGATCCGGACGCGGCG
>JAFTCG010000063.1 GCA_017454815.1 Clostridia bacterium | reverse complement strand
TTTTCTCTTCTTGCTTGTTCTTCGGGACTACGATTTCTTTTTGACATAAAAATTTCCTCCATTGTGTTGTTTCTATTCTACACCACATTGGAGGTTTACACAATATTTGGGATGGTCTCTACAAAACAAAAATCCCGCCACTTTGTGACAGGATTTTTGCTTTGGTGCGAGAGACGGGACACGCTTTGCTTCGCAAATCGGGCATCCTCACGGCACAGCCGTTTCGGACTTCGGAGCTATAAACAGTCCACCGGACTGTTTCTTTAACGCTCCTCACCCTCTTAGGGTTCAAGTCCCCCGAACTTTTTGTCTTAAATAAAAAAGAGTCACAACCCGCAAAGGTTACAACTCTCTCTGGTCGGAGTGACGGGACTTGAACCCATGGCCTCTTGGTCCCGAACCAAGCGCGATACCAAACTTCGCCACACCCCGACGACAGCTTTTACATTATACAATATTAAAATTTAAAAATCAAGTATTTTTTTTAATTTTTTTCATATTCGTTTTTCGGGGGGTTTGGATCAACCGACAAGCTGCAGAATATGGTTCCGGTGAAGAAGTGAACATCTATTTCAATTCCTTTTAATTTTTTGATTGTTCTGTTGACACGGGAGTTGGATTTTGTTAAAATAAAGAAAAAAATAATATTTGGAGGAATTTACTATGAAAACATGTCCAAACTGCGGTATGAATCTTGACGACAACATGGCGTTCTGCACATCTTGCGGATTCAATTTTGAAGCTCAGGCTCCCGCCGGTCAGTACGCTCCACAGCCCGTTGCCGATCCCCTCGACCACACCGCCGAATTCGACCCGAAAGACATTTCCGAAAACAAGGTCGTCGCAATGCTTCTCTACCTTGCGGGATGGATCGGAATCATCATTGCTTTGCTGATGTCCAACAATTCCCCTTATGTCGCCTTCCACCTCAGGCAGGCTCTGAAGATCCAGGTTTGCTCGATGCTCCTTTCGATCATTGCCGTTGTGCTTTGCTGGACTTTCATCGTCCCCGCCGCCGCAGGTGTTTGCTTTATCATCCTGTTCGTGCTCAAGATCATCATGTTCGTCAACATCTGCAAGGGAACTGCGAAAGAATGCCCCATCATCTGCAATTTAGGCTTCCTGAAATAAGCTGGCTCATACCGGTTGATTACACGATATAATGTTGACCTAAAAAGCTCATAAGCAACAAACAGCGCGCTGCAGATCAGCTCTGCGGCGCGTTTCTTTTCAGAAAAATAACCGCCCCGATGCTTGTCGAGGCGGTATATATTGTATTTTTGTATAATACTGATCAGATTTTCGGGAGCTTTGCGATATATTTTGCAAGCTCTTCGTCCGACGGGATGTAGTCGGTCATTGTGCCGTCGTGGAAGCTCTGATAGGCGTAAAGGTCGAAATAACCTGTTCCGGTGAGACCGAAAACGATCGTCTTTTCTTCGCCCGTTTCCTTGCATTTGAGGGCTTCGTCGATCGCAACTCTGATCGCGTGGGAACTTTCGGGTGCGGGCAAAATGCCTTCAACTCTCGCAAATTCTTCCGCGGCCTCGAAAACCTTCGTCTGCTCAACGCTCGTCGCTTCCATAAGACCCTGGTCGTAAAGCTCGGAAAGGATCGAGCTCATGCCGTGGTAGCGAAGACCGCCCGCATGGTTGGCGGAAGGAATGAAATCGCTACCGAGGGTGTACATCTTTGCGAGCGGACAAACCATGCCCGTGTCACAGAAATCGTAGGCATAAACGCCCCTTGTTAAGCTCGGGCAGGATGCCGGCTCAACGGCGATAATCCTGTAATCGGATTCTCCCCTGAGCTTTTCGCCCATGAAGGGAGAGATAAGTCCGCCAAGGTTGGAGCCGCCGCCTGCGCAGCCAATAATAATATCGGGCTTGATGCCGTATTTGTCGAGAGCTGCTTTGGTTTCAAGACCGATTACAGACTGATGAAGGAGAACCTGGTTGAGTACGCTCCCGAGGACGTAGCGGTAGCCTTCGCTTGTCACTGCCTTTTCAACAGCTTCGGAGATCGCACAGCCGAGGCTTCCTGTCGTGCCGGGATGCTCTGCAAGAATCTTTTTGCCAACTTCGGTTTCCATCGACGGCGAGGGAGTTACGGACGCGCCGTAAGTCCTCATAACTTCGCGTCTGAACGGTTTTTGCTCGTAGGAGCATTTTACCATATAAACTTTGCAATCAAGGTCAAAATAGGAGCACGCCATCGAGAGAGCTGTTCCCCACTGGCCTGCGCCGGTCTCGGTCGTAACGCCCTTGAGTCCCTGTTTCTTCGCGTAATAAGCCTGGGCAATGGCGGAGTTGAGCTTATGGCTTCCGCTGGTGTTGTTGCCCTCGAACTTGTAGTAGATTTTCGCTGGAGTTCCGAGCTTCTTTTCAAGGTAATATGCCCTGACCAGCGGCGACGGACGGTACATCTTGTAAAAATCAAGGATCTCTTCGGGGATGTCGAAATATCTTGTGTCGTTGTCAAGCTCCTGCTTGATGAGCTCGTCGCAGAATACACCTGCATGCTCTTCCGCCTTCATCGGCTCATGGGTTCCGGGGTTGAGCAGCGGAGCGGGTTTTTTCTTCATGTCTGCGCGGACGTTGTACCA
>JAFTCG010000007.1 GCA_017454815.1 Clostridia bacterium | reverse complement strand
ACCAGCTTGGACGGGATGAACTCAAATATGATGCCCGAAAAACCGCTGAAAAGCGACTCAAACAGCCCCGGCAACGACGCCACTATCGTTGAAAACTGTGCCGGGTCGCCGAAAAAGCTCGTCACAAGCAATATCGGCAACGCGATGGGTAAAAGCAAAAGAGTTATTCCTAAAAATCCCATAATATGATCCTCCATGAATGTTGGTTTATTCCAAGGGACACGTTATCCCCTGTCATCAGTTTGTCACGCCTGTTGTGCAGCCGAAAGGCTTACCAACCGGCATCTTATCAGAAAAGACTGATCTGGTTGCTTTCAGGCAGCTCGCTGAGCACGCCGAATTCTTCGAGCGTCTGCATCACTGCCGAGGAAACGCCGGAACGGTTGTGGATGTCTTCGACCGAAATGAATTCGCCTTTGCCGTCGTCTCTCGCCGCTTTGAGCGCTTTTGCCGCCGCGACGCCAACTCCGTTGAGCGACGTGAATGCAAGCCTTATTTTGCCGTCCTCGATTTTATAAACGGTGGGGTCGGATTTATAAATATCTACCGGCAGGAGCTCGACTCCCCTGGCGAGCATCTCATTTATGACCTGAAGGGTGTAATATGTGCCTTCTTCTTTGGCGGTGGCTGTTTTTTCTTTGATCTTCGATTTGATCGAATCCATCTTGTCCTTGACGGCGGCTCTGCCCTTCAGGATGGAGCCAACGTCAAGATCTTCGCCGCGGACAGTCATGAAAACGGCGTAGTATTCAACCGGTTTATAGAGCTTATACCAGCTCAACCTCATCGCTGCGCTGACGTATGCGGCGGCGTGCGCTTTCGGGAACATGTATTTTATCTTCATGCACGAATCGATATACCACTGCGGTACGCCGTGATCCTTCATGGCATTTATATGTTCCTGTGTCAGAAGCTTCGTCGCTTTTCCTTTACGGACGATCTCCATTATCTTGAAAGCCATGTCGGCTTCAAGCCCCTTGTGCATGAGGTAGACCATAATGCTGTCTCGCGTTCCGATAACTTCGGAAATGGTGCAGGTGCCGTCCTGGATAAGATCTCTTGCATTCCCCACCCAGACGTCTGTACCGTGGGACAACCCGGATATCTGAAGAAGGTCGGAGAAGGTATGCGGTTTTGCTTCAAGGATCATCTGGATCGTAAAAGGTGTGCCCATTTCAGGGATCGACAGAGTTCCGGTTGGGCATTCGATGTCCTGCGCCGTGACACCGAGCGGTTCCGGAGAATTGAGCATCTCATAGATCTTCGGGTCGCAGATATCCACGTCCATCGCGGGGATGCCCGTGAGGTCTTCAAGGTATTTGTAGATCGTCGGAACATCGTGCCCGAGGTTATCAAGCTTCAGGATCGTATCGTGCAGAGAATGGAAGTCAAAGTGAGTTGTCATGATCCCCTTCTCGCTGTCGTCGGCAGGGTGCTGGATAGGAGTAAAATCCTCCGCCTCGTAGTCGTTTGGAATGATAACCATTCCGCCGGGGTGCTGACCTGTCGTCCTCTTGACGCCGGTGCATCCGCGAGTCAGCCTGTCCTCCTCTGCACGAGAAACGATGCGGCCCCTTTCTTCGAGATATTTTTTAACAAAGCCGTAAGCCGTTTTGTCGGCGAGCGTGCTGATCGTTCCGGCTTTGAAAACGTGGTCCTTGCCGAAAAGCTCCTCGGTATAACGGTGAGCGTAAAACTGGTATTCGCCGGAGAAATTCAGGTCGATATCGGGCTGTTTGTCGCCCTTGAATCCCAGGAAAGTTTCAAATGGGATGTCGTGCCCGTCGCGATTCAGAAGAGTACCGCATTTCGGGCAATTTTTCTTTTCAAGGTCATATCCCGATCCGACTTCGCCGTTGAGGAAGAACTCGCTGTATTTGCATTTTGGACAGAGGTAGTGCGGCGCAAGAGGGTTGACTTCGGATATCCCCGCCGCCGTTGCGACAAACGACGAGCCTACCGATCCTCTCGAACCGACAAGATAGCCGTGGTCGACGGAATTTTTTACAAGCTTCTGGGCGATGACGTAAAGGACGGCGAATCCGTTTGAAATGATCGACGAAAGCTCTTTTTCAAGGCGCTTGGCAACATATTCGGGCACAGGGTCGCCGTAGATCTGCTTTGTGCGGCTCCAGCATATCTCCTGGAGCTGTTCGTCCGCGCCGTCGATCCTCGGGGGAAAATTGCCCTTTGGGATCGGTCTGATCTCCTCGCACATATCGGCGATCTTGTTGGGGTTGGTTATAACGACTTCTTTTGCAGTCTCCTCGCCGAGATAGCTGAATTCATTGAGCATATCCCGCGTTGTCCTGAAATACAGCGGAGCCTGCTCGTCGGCGTCGGAAAATCCCTGACCTGCCATGAGGATAGCCCTGTAGACGGCGTCCTTTTTGTCCATGAAATGCACGTCGCCCGTCGCCACGGTCAGCTTGCCCTGCTCATCGGCGATGGAGATGATTTTCCTGTTTATATCTTCAAGCGCGCGTTCGTCGGCAACTTTTCCTTCCCTGATGAGGAATCTGTTGTTGCCGTTCGGCTGGATTTCAAAATAGTCATAGAATGAGGCTATCTCCATGAGTTCATCCTTGCTTTTTCCGTCAAGGATCGCCCTGTAGACCTGCCCAGCTTCGCAGGCGCTTCCGATCAGAATACCTTCACGGTGTTTCATGATCTCGCTTTTCGGAACTCTGGGCTTTTTGGCGAAATATTTCAGATTTGACATTGAAATGAGCTTGTACAGGTTTTTCAGCCCCGTAAGGTTTTGGGCAAGAAAGATGATGTGATACATCCTCAGCTTTTTGACGTCCGAGCCGTGGATGCCCGTGTTGATCTGAGAGATGTCGGTAATGTTGAAGTCGGCGGTCATTCTCTCCATCAGCTCTATGAAAATCTTTGCGAGGACGAACGAATCGTCGCACGCGCGGTGATGGTCGAATTTTCCGATATTGAGATGCTTTACGACCGTATCAAGCTTGTGGTTTTTCAGGCTCGGGAAAACGCTCCTGCAGATCGCAAGAGTGTCGACCGAAGTATAGTCGTAGTCAATTCCGTTTCTTTTGCACGCCGCTTTGATGAAAGACGTATCGAATTGTGCATTATGGGCGACGAGGACTTTACTGCCGTTACAAAAGGCGAAGAATTCTCTGACGGCTTCACCCTCCTTGGGCGCATCTTTTACCATCTCGTCGGTGATATGGGTGAGCTCCGTTATGCGCTCGGGGATATGCCTTTCGGGGTTTACGAAAATATCGAATTTTTCAAGTATCTCCCCGCCCCTGACTCGGACAGCTCCGATCTCGGTTAGCCTGTCCTTTTCTGCGCTGAAGCCTGTTGTTTCAACGTCAAAAACGATGAATTCATCGTCAAAGTTGTATTTCGCCTCGCCGCTGACGCTCGGCACCATGTCATCCACCATGTAACCTTCCATGCCGTAGATGACCTTTATTCCTGTTTTTTCCGCGGCGTTCATGGCGTCGGGGAAGCCCTGTGCAACGCCGTGATCGGTTATTGCGATTGCCCTGTGGCCCCATTTTGCCGCGCGATTCACGAGCGTTCCCGCGTCGGTCAGCGCATCCATCGCCGACATATTGGTATGAAGATGGAGCTCGACGCGCTTTTCGGGCTCGTCGTCGGTTTCTTCTTTTTTGTCGATGAGCATCAGGCTGCGAAGCTGGATAACGTATTCCTTGAGCCATTTGTCGTAAACGACCTCGCCCCTGACCATCACGGTCGCGCCCTCTTTGATCTTGTCGATGAAAAGAGCGCAGTTTTCTTTCACCTCAAAAAGCTTGACTGTGAAAGAGCTTGTGTAGTCGGTGATGCTGAAATTAACTATATTATGTTTGTTGTCGCGCGTTTCCTTGATATCGACTTTGAATATGTCGCCCCAGACTACGACAGATCCGTCGTCGTTGTTAACGTCCGCCATGTTCACGGGTTTTTGCTTTATCACAGTGCCGTAAAGCGACTTTGCACCGGATAGGACTATCGGCAGGTCGTCATACTCCTCGAGCGTTGCTTTTCTCCTCCTCGGGGCGGCTTTTTCGCCCGTCGGTTCGGCAGGCTGCTGTCTTTCAACTCTCACGGGCTGAGGGACAGACTGCTGCATTTTTGCAACATCCTCGTTGTTGACCTCCTCGCCGCAGAAAACGACTTTTATGTTTTTCTGATAAGTCTTTTGGATAAATCTTTCAAGGAATTTGTCGCATCCTTTGGAAACGAGTATATCCCTGCCGCCGTGCGCAAGATTGATGGAGAATTCATCTCCGCTCAGTTCTGCAACAGCGTCGTTCATAAAGCCGTTTGCGGAGGCAATGTTGTTTTTCAGGTAATACGACAGGAACGGCAACGACTTTTCGCCGAAAGATTCCGCCGGGAGGACAAATTCAAACGCGACGTCCTTTAACCCCAACCCGTTTTTCAGGGCTGAGGCCGCTTTTTTTAGTACTTCAGGCTTTATCTCCCTGTCGCAGGAGAGTTTAAGAGACATTTTTCTGTCCTCTTTAAAAACCTGAACGCCGAGTATTTTCGCACCTGAAAACTCGACGAGCAAATCTTCATCGTTGATGTATCCGCCGAAAAGCGACGTAAAGTTGTTGTTGTTCATATGTTCCTCTTACATTTTTTCGATCTCCGACATCAGCTCGCGGACAACTTCGTCCTCGCTGACTTTTTTGAGGATCTCCCCTTTTTTGAATATGACGGCGCATCCGTCGCCGCCTGCAATACCGATGTCGGCGTCTTTTGCCTCGCCGGGGCCGTTCACGACGCATCCCATCACAGCGACCTTTATGCTTTTGTTGCAGGATCTCAACTGTTCTTCAACCTGTTTTGCAAGTGAGATCAGGTCGATCCTCGTTCTGCCGCAGGTCGGGCAGGAAACAAGAGTCGGTACGTTGCTCCTGAGCGACAAAGTCCTTAGAATATCTTCGCCGCATTCAACTTCTTTGATAGGATCGTCCGTCATCGAGACTCTGATCGTATCGCCGATGCCGTCCATGAGAAGCGAGCCGATGCCGACGCAGCTTTTGATATAGCTTTGTTTGTATGTCCCGGCTTCAGTAACGCCGAGATGAAGCGGATAATCGCACTGCTGTGCGCAAAGCCTGTACGCTTCGATCATCTTGCCGACGTCCGAGGACTTGATGGAGATAACAATGTCGTCAAAATCGTACCTGTTCAGGAGCGAAACGTGATACATTGCGCTCTCGACCATAGCTTCGGGCGTGACGCCGCCGTGTTTTGAAAGGATGTTTTTTTCAAGCGATCCGGAGTTGACGCCGATCCTGATGGGGACGTTGTTCTTGCGGCAGGCGTCCGCAACTCTTTTGACGTTTTCGTCATCGCCGATGTTGCCCGGGTTTATCCTGATCTTGTCGACCCCACGCTCGACGCTTTCGAGCGCAAGGCGATAGTCAAAATGGATGTCGGCAACTATAGGTACTGCGACGTTCTCCTTCAACGCCGGGATAAGCTCGAGCGCTTTTTTGTCGGGTATGGCGGCGCGAATGATCTGACAGCCGGCCTTTTCAAGCTCTTTTGCCTGCCTGACTGAGCCTTCAACGTCGTCGGACGAGACGTTCAGCATCGACTGTACCGTTATTTCATGATCGGAGCCGATGAAGATATCTCCGACCCTGATCTGCTTTGTTTTTCTCCTCTGCGGCAAGGTTATCCCCCCGTAATCAGCTTATAAATATCGCTTGCGGAAATCACTATCATGAACGCAAACAGCAGTATCATTCCCGCGGCATGAACGTAGCCTTCGTACTTCGGATTTATGGGTTTTCTTCTGATGAGTTCGATCAGCAAAAAGAACAGTCTTCCTCCGTCGAGGGCGGGCAGCGGCAAAAGGTTGAACACGCCGATGTTGACGGTGATGAGCGCCATAATGAACAAAGCGTAGGAATAATCGGTCTCCTTTACGGCTGTCGAGGCAGCTTCCGCAATATAGTCGACAGTTCCTATCGGGCCTGCAAGGTCGTGGAGCTTATACTGCCCCGTGACGAGGTCGAACAGGCTGTTGTAAACGATTTTCACCATCGAAACGGTCTTGAGCGAGGAGTATTTCAGCACCGTGAGCAGGTTGGTGTCGACGCCGAGGATATACATGTCAAAATAAATCGCCTCGGTGCCGTCGTCGTATTTCTTCATCTCAAACCGTGCGTCTTCGATCTCAACTTTTTCGCCGTTGCGTTTAACGGTGATGTCCATGATCCCGTCCTTGTCGGACATCATGATATAAGTCAGGTCGAGGTCTGTCCAAACGGATCTGCCGTTGACTTTTATGATCTTGTCGCCGATGTGCAAGCCGTGAGCGGAAGAAACCGTCGGATCGTCGAATTTTGCAACGACGTTCGTGCCGATACGGTCGGTGTTGGCTTGAGTTATCACAACCAGGATGAATCCGAGCAGGATGTTGACGGTAGCTCCCGCCGCAACGATTACCATCCTTTTCCAGCAAGCTTTCTTGCCGAAGGCGTTTTCGTCGTCGCTGTCCTCGTCTTCGCCCTCCATGCTGACAAAGCCGCCTATCGGGAAAAGTCTGAGGGCATAGAGCGTCCCCTTGAACTTCTTTTTCAATATCGCAGGCCCCATGCCCATTGCGAATTCATTGACTTTAACTTTGAAGATCTTTGCAAAAGTGAAATGTCCGAGCTCGTGCAGAAATATTATTATCCCGAAGAACAGGATCGCAATTAATATCGGCCACGCTTTTGACCAGACAAGCGAAAAAGTCACTTTCAGCAAAGACAAACTGATATTATCTATCGTAATCACCTCTTAACAGCCGAATCTTTTGTTAACAAATTCTTCAGCCCATTTGTTCATTTCGTCAACGTCATCAAGAGTGTAGTCGCCGTATACAGGCGCACTCTCCAACGCTTCGCTCACCGCTTTTCCTATGTCGAGGAATTTTATTTTACCGTCACGGAAAAGGCGGTTTGCCCTTTCGTTTGCGGCGTTTACACAGGCAGGATAAAGTCCGCCCAGATCAATAGCCTTTTTGCAGGCGTTTATGCATTCAAAAGTATCATAATCGGGTTTTTCAAAAGTCAGCGTTGCAACTTCTGAAAGAGAAAGCTCTTTGACGGGACTTTCAAATCTGTCCGGATAAGTGATGGCGTACTGGATCGGTATTCTCATATCGGGTACGCCGAGCTGTGCTATGACGGAATTGTCCGCATATTCCACAAGCGAATGGACGATGCTCTGGCGGTGGACCAAAATGTCGATATCGTCCGGTTTCATATCAAACAGCCACGACGCTTCGATAAGTTCAAGCCCCTTGTTCATCATCGAGGCGGAATCTATCGTGATCTTTGCGCCCATACTCCAATTAGGATGGTTGAGAGCGTCTGCGACAGTGACGTTTTTCAGCATTTCTTTAGTCTTTCCGAAAAACGGCCCGCCCGAAGCCGTGAGAATGAGTTTTTTTATCTGTTCATGCTTTGCACAGCCTTGAAGCGATTGAAAAATTGCGGAATGTTCACTGTCAACAGGTAAGATGTTGACGCCTGCTTTTTTTGCGGCGTTCATGACAAGCTTTCCGCCGGCGACGAGGGTTTCTTTGTTTGCAAGAGCAATGTCTTTTTTGCTTTCTATTGCGCAAAGCGTAGGTTTCAGTCCTATCATGCCCACAACGCTGTTCAAAACCATATCGGTATTGTCAAGCGAGGCGCATTTGCAAATTCCGTCCATTCCCGAAAAAACTTTTATATTCGTGTCGGCAAGACGTATTTTGAGATCTTTCGCGCTGTTTTCATCATGTAAAGCGACAAGCTGAGGATTATACTTCCTCGCCTGCTTTTCAAGAAGCTCCACGCTTGAATTTGCAGTCAATGCGGTTACGTTCAAGCCGAGTTTGTCAACGACTTCAAGCGCTTGCTTTCCGATTGAGCCTGTTGAGCCGAGAATGGAAATGTTTGTGTTCATATGTTTTCACTCCGAATAAGTTTATCCGATAAGTCCATAGCAAATTGCAAAATATATTGTCGGGAAAACGAAAATGCAACTGTCAAATCTGTCCGTCATTCCGCCGTGACCCGGCATTATATTCCCGAAATCTTTTATGTCGCAGTCTCTCTTGATGACAGACGCCATCAGATCGCCTATCATACTCAAAGCCGCGCATACTCCGCTCAAAACGAGAATTGCAACAAACGATATATTGTCTTTAAGCTCGAAAGCGAAGTTATCAACGAGAAGATAGATGCCTCCGTTAAAAATCACGCTGAGGACAAATCCTCCGACAGCGCCTTCGATGGATTTTTTGGGGCTGATTTTCGGGCACATTTTATGCTTTCCGAATTTTGAGCCGACAAAATATGCAAAAGCGTCAGTAAGCCATGAACAGCAAAAAGCAAATACTGTCAGGTAAATCCCCTGCAAAAGTGTAAAATCAGTGTCCAAAAACGGATTTGGATTTCCAATCCTGATTATTGTCGAAAGACAAAGCGGCACAACAAGAGAGCCGAAGAAAGCGGCAAAAAACATTTTTACTCTTATATTTCTGTGATCTTTGAGCAAAATGCAGGATATCAAAATGAAAAACAAAAGCGAAACTGCCGGGAGAAGATGAAATTGTTCAAGCGAAGCAAACGCAAACAAAAACGGTATTGAAGCCGCATAGACGGCGCACACGACTTTGAGCGGTTTGTTCTTTGTTTTCACTGCGTTTTGGACTTCTATTGAAATGAATATGCACGCCAAAGCGATAGCGCAAACGAAAATCACTGTATCTATTTTCCAGATCGCAAGCGCCAAAACCGCTATTCCGACAATCGCCGTCAAAATCCTCTGTTTCATCTTTCACTAACCTCCGGGATTTATACTCCGCCGAAGCGTCTGTTCCTTTTTTCAAATATATGCAGCGCTTCGTTAAAATTATCAATTGTGTAATCAGGCCAGAGCACGTCGGAGAAAATGAACTCCGCGTATGCGGACTGCCACGTCAGGAAGTTTGAAAGCCTGAATTCTCCGCTCGGTCTGATGATCAGATCGGCGGGGCAATCCCCCGTATACAAGCCTTCGGCGATCGTGCCGGGAGTGATGTCATCGGGAGCGATCTCGCCGGCCTGAACTCTCTTGGCGAGCTTTCTGACGCTGTTGGTGATCTCCTGCTGACCGCCGTAGTTGATGGCAAGGTTGACGTTCGTCCTGACCTTGTCGATGGACTCGGTTTCCACGATTTTTATCAGCTGTCTGAGCTCCGGGTCGATCCTCTCCATGTCTCCGATAAATCTGATTCGCATACCCTTCTGCTCGTTTTCCTGTTTTCTGGAGATGGCTTCGAGAAGGTAATCCTTGAAAAGCAGCATTATTTTACTGATTTCTTCTTCCGGACGGATCCAATTCTCGGTTGAAAATGCATAGAAAGTAATATTTTTTATTCCGATGTCACAAGCGTATTCGCATATTCTCTTAAACACTTTTGCGCCTTCAATGTGACCCTGTGAACGGTCAAGTCCGTTTTT
>JAFTCG010000062.1 GCA_017454815.1 Clostridia bacterium | reverse complement strand
GCTCTCACGATTTCGGGAACGGGAAGCGCCGGAAGCCTGGTAACGGAGATCGGGCCGGGCGCAACAATGATCTCAAGTTATTTTGGCGGTTTTGATTCAATAAGAACGGTCGTCATTCAACCCGGCATCACGGAATTATCCCATGGTGCTTTTGAAGATTGTGAAAACCTTGAAAGCGTAACGTTACCCAACACGTTGACGTCCATAGGGGAAAACGCTTTTGGCTGGTGCAAATGCCTTCAGAGCATAACGATCCCCGACAGCGTGGTGAGCATCGGTGAGGATGCTTTCAGAGGAAGCGGTTTAAGAAGCATTTACATCGGAACGGGATTGGAAACCGTAGGAGAAGATGCGTTCGAATCGACCAATATTGAGAGTGTGTACATCACCGACGTTGATTCCTGGGCGCAGATCGAATATGAAGGCGATGACGACTCATCACCTATTCACGACACGCATTGGGTAACTCTTTACCTGAATAATACTCCGATAAGCGGAAACATCGTTTTGTCAAACGGTGTGAGCAAAATAGGAGATTTTGCATTCATATGCTGTTCGGGAATAACGGGCATAACGATCCCGAACACAGTGACAAGTATCGGAGAAGATGCATTTCACGGTTGCATCGGCTTGACAAGCGTGACTATCCCGAGCGGCGTGACGAGCATTGGTGCGCATGCTTTCAGCGGCTGTACAGGATTGACGAGCGTAACGATCCGGGGAAGCTTGTCGGAGATTCCGTATCTTGCGTTTAAAGACTGTTCAAGCCTTGAAAGTATCACGATCCAAAATGGCCCGTCGAGGATCGGCGGCGCTGCCTTCGACGGCTGTTCAAGTCTTGCGAGCATCACGATCCCGGCAACGGTAACGAGCATCGGATCTGCTGCATTCGCCGGATGCGCCGAATTGACGCAGATTGTAATTCCCAACAGCGTTACAGAGATCGGATACTCTGCATTTTTGAATTGTACTTCGCTCGAGAGCGCAACGCTGCCCTCAGGTCTTACCAAAATCGATTACAGGACGTTTTACGGCTGCGAAAGTCTTGAAAGCATCGTCATTCCCGCAAACGTTACGGAGATCGGAAGGGAAGCGTTCAAGGGCTGCCGATCTTTGACAAGCGTTTCAATTCCTGCAAGCGTTACGTCGATAGGTGAAAGGGCTTTCGACGGAGGGGTTTCTTTGGAGTATATCTTCATTCCCGACAGCGTTACACAGATAGACAGCACCGCCTTCGGTTCGGGAAGCAACAGCGATATTACGATCGCGTGCTACAAGGACTCTGCGGCGCAGACGTTTGCGAACGCTTACGGCTTCAACGTTGAGCTGCTGATAAAAGTTGATTCCGAAAACCTGAGAATTGCAAACGCAACTGCAACCGTCAGCGACTCGACGATCACGCTCACTCCCGCTCAGGGCGCAACGCAGGTCAGCGTTTACCCGACTCTGAAGGACGGCACGGCGCTGACGTTCACGAACCTCTCCGGCGGCGCAGCCGTTTCAAAGAACGGAACTCTTTACGCAAAGGGCAACGGCTCTGCAACGGCGACAGCGGGCGGCACGGCTTACACGATCGTCTTCGACTTCGGAGCGGAAGAGATCGCGCTCGAAGATAATATCAAGTTTGCAAACGCAACTGCTTCAATAAGCGGCACGACGATCACGCTCACTCCCGCTCAGGGCGCAACGACAGTCAGCTTCTATCCGACGCTTAAAGATGGCTCTGCAGTAGCTTTCTCGGACAGAACGGGCGGCGCATCGGTTTCCAAGAGCGGAACGCTCTATTCAAAGGGCAACGGCTCTGCAGTTGTAACGATAGGCGGAACGGCTTACACGATCGTCTTTGACTTCGGATCCCAACCGGTAGCGATCGAAGACAACATAAGATATGCTAACGCGACCGCAACCGTAAGCGGCACAACTATTACGCTCACTCCCGCTCAGGGCGCAACGACAGTCAGCTTCTACCCGACGCTTAAAGATGGCTCTGCAGTAGCTTTCTCGGACAGAACGGGCGGCGCAGCCGTTTCCAAGAGCGGTACGCTCTATTCAAGGGGCAACGGGTCCGCAACGGCGACAGCAGGCGGAACGGCTTACACGATCGTGTTTGCTTTCCCGCAGACGTCAAAACCGATCAACGAGCTTATCAGAACGGCGAACGCAAACGTTTCCGTTTCGGGAACGACTATAACTCTGACGGCGATTAACAATTCGACGCAGATCAGTCTCTATCCCACGACAACGGACGGCGACACTGTCGCTTTCAGCAATCTTTCGGTTGCAAAAGTCTCCAAGTCGGGCACTTGCTACGCAAAGGCGAACGCATCCTGTGAGATCACGGTCAACGGAGACGTATATACTGTAAACTTCGTTTTCTGATAGATCAAACAACATCTGACACATAATAACAAATTCGGGGCAGGGAAACCTGTCCCGGATTTTTATTTTAATAGGAAACTGCTTGTTTCCTATATAATAAAAAGATTTATAACGCCCGCCGATCTTGCCTCCGGATTGCCCATGGGGATGCCCGCTTAAATGGTTTTCGCTGAATTCGACAGTCCTGTTCCCGGCCGAAGGAAGTTTTTTTGAAAAAAGTATAGTAAATCGAACAAAAATTTGTTATAATAAAATTTGATAATAATTTTTTCAGTTTTCAGGATGGTGAATCATGGCTGACATAAAAACGCTTTATCCGGCAAAGGGTGTAAAACTTTGCCTGATTCCGACCGAACAGTTCAAGACGTCGATAGTATCCGCGATCATTGCCATGCCGCTGGCGGGCAGGATCGAAGAGCGCGCGTTGCTTTCTTCGCTTTTGCGCAGGGCTTCCGCCAAATATGACGATCTGACAAAAATGAACAGGAAGCTCGCCGGGCTTTACGGAGCCGTGCTCAGCTCCGGCGTCGACAAAATCGGCGAGGGGCAGTTTGTCTCTTTCTCCGTTTCGAGCGTCGACGACAGGTTTGCCATTGACGGCGAAAGGATCAGCTCGGAATGCATCGAGCTGTTGCTTGAGATCCTTTTTGAGCCGAAGCTGTGCGACGGTGTATTTTCGGCGGAGGACGTCGAAACCGAAAAACGCCTCTTTGCGGAAAAAATCGACAGCGAGTTCAGCGACAAAAAGCTCTATTCGCTCGAAGCTATGATAGAGAAAATGTGTGAAGACGAGGTCTATTCCGTTAAGCGCTACGGAAGCAAGGAAAAGCTCCTTTCGCTCACCCCCGAAGACGTTACGGCGGCGTGGCGCGAGATGCTCGCTTCAGCCATGATACAGTTTAACGTCGTTGGCAACTGCGACGGCGGCGACATTGCCCAAAATCTCAGGGAAAGATTTGAAAAAGTTGACAGATCAAACCCGTGCGAGATCAGAACGCAGATTATCTCCGAATGCGACGGGGAAAAATATTTTTCCGAAAGCCAGAGCGTAAAGCAGGGCAAGCTCGTCATCGGAATGCGCTCCGGCATGAAGGATAAAGACGACGATTATTACGCATTCAAGGTCATGACCGACATGTTTGGCGGAGGGCCTTATTCAAAGCTTTTCATGAACGTCAGGGAAAAGATGAGCCTTTGCTACTACTGCGGCGCACGGCTCAACAGAGCCAAAGGTATCATCGTCGTTCAAAGCGGGATCGAGCAGGAGAACGAGCAAAAAGCCGTTGCCGCCATCAGGCAGCAGCTTGAAGACATGAAAAACGGTGTGTTCACCGACGAGGATATTGAAAACTCGATTAAAGGTATTTCCGACATGGTGCTTTCCGCAAACGACCTGCCCGACACCATCAACGCATGGTATTCGGGAAATTATACGAGCGTTGAGGATGATGAAAAAGTATCCCCCGAGGAATTTGTTGAAAACATTCAAAAAGTTACGGCGAGCCAAGTGAAAGAGGCTGCAAAGAAAGTCAGCATCGACACGATATTCATGCTCAAACCTAACGGCAAAGGAGTTGACGAAGATGACGACGAAGATTGAAAAAATTGAAAACTCCTTGCTGGGCGAATACTATTTCAGGGTCGAGCACAAATCCGGGCTGACCGTCCTTGTTATGCCGAAGGAAGGATATTCTTCAACGTACGCCCTTTTCGGCACGAAGTACGGCTCGATAGACAACTGCTTCAAAGTTTCCGGCGACGAAAGTCCGACGAGAGTGCCTGAGGGGATAGCCCATTTCCTGGAGCATAAGCTCTTTGAAAGCGAAGACCTTGACGCATTCGAGAGGTATGCCAAAACAGGCGCGAGCGCGAACGCATATACATCTTTTGACAGAACGTGCTATCTTTTTTCCTGCACGGGAAATTTCAAGGCAAATCTTGAGATATTGCTGGATTTCGTTCAGTCGCCTTATTTTACCGAAAAAACGGTCGAAAAAGAGCAGGGCATAATCGGCCAGGAGATCAGGATGTACAAGGACGTTCCCGGCTGGGAAGTGCTTTTCAATCTCCTGCGCGCGATGTATCACAACCACCCTGTCAAGATTGATATCGCCGGAACGGAAGAAACCATCGCCCAAATTGACGATAAGCTTCTGTATAAATGCTACGAAACGTTCTACAACCTCAACAACATGGCGCTCGCCGTCGTCGGCAACGTGGAATTGGATGAAGTCCTCGAAGTCTGCGACAGGCTCCTGAAGCCGAGCAGGCCGCAGAGCGTTGAGCGTATCTTTGAAAACGAGCCGGAGGAAGTCGTGGAAAGCTTCATCGAAGAGGAGCTTTCCGTTTCCAATCCCGTTTTCAACCTCGGTTTCAAGGAGACCTGGCTCACGCCAGAAAGAACGCTGAAAGAGGAGATCTGCGCCGACATCCTGCTCGAGATCATCGCCGGCAACACTTCGCAGCTGTATCGCGAGCTGATAGACAAAAAGCTCGTCAACACCACGTTCACTACGGAGTATTTCATCGGAACGGGTTTTGCGGCGAAGATTTTCAGCGGCGAATCCGCTGACCCGCGCACTGTCGCAGAGCTGATCCGCGAAAAGATCCGCGTTTTCAAGGAAAACGGCATCTCCCAAGAAGACTTCGACATGGCGAAGAAAAAGCTTTTCGGCAGGACGATAATGGCGTTCAACGATATCGACAACCTCGCGGACTCTCTGATCAAAGCCGAATTTTTGCATGAAGGCCTTTTTGACGACATGGAACTGTTCAGGAATCTCACGCTTGAGGAGATCAACGAGCATCTTCGCAAAACACTCGACGAGAGATATTGCGTGCTGTCGGTTATAAATCCTGCAAAGGAGTAGTCGGAACATGAACGATTTTACTACTGTTTATTTTAACTTTTCCGAAAAAGGGTTTGAAATACCTTCCGTTCTCGCGAGCTTCAACCTCCCGCTCATCGGCGAGGTTACGATAAAATGGTACGGAGCGATAATCGCTTTCGGCTTCATGCTCGCCGTACTGTTCGGCGGAAGAATGGCTTACAAGTGGAGGATGAGCATCGACAAAATGCTCGACGTCCTGATTTACGGCACGGTTTTCGGTGTGCTTGGCGCAAGGATATACTACGTCCTGTTTGAGTGGGGTTATTATAAGGACCACCTTTCGGACGTTTTCAAGATCTGGGAGGGCGGTCTTGCCATTTATGGCGGCATTATCGGCGGCATCCTTGCAGCCTACATAACCTGCCGCATTGACAAACTGAACTTCCGCAACCTGCTCGACCTGATCGGCATGAGCCTTCTCATCGGTCAGGGTATCGGCAGATGGGGCAACTTCATGAACCAGGAGGCGTTCGGAACCAATACCGACCTTCCATGGGGAATGTGGAGCGAGAAGATCGCCGACTATATCTCCCAAAACCAACCGACTTTTGCCGAAAAAGGCATTACGATGGATCCGATGAAGTCCGTCCACCCAACGTTTTTGTATGAGTCTGTCTGGTGCTTGCTCGGGTTTGCGGTTTTGTATATAATCTGCAAAAAATTCAGAAAATTCAGCGGACAGTTATTCCTCTCCTACGGCGTTTGGTACGGCACGGAGAGAGCGATCGTGGAAGGATTCAGAACAGACAGCCTTTACCTGTTCAACACAGGCATCAGAGTTTCCCAGCTCCTTTCGGCGACGGTTGCCGTTGCCTGCCTCGTTGCGCTGATTATCCTTTTGAGAAAATATTCACTCGATCCTCAACCGATCGAAGGCGTTGACTTTTTCGTAGAGGACGAAAAAAGAAAAAAAGGTAAAAATGAAGCCGACGGAGAAGACGATGACGGAACCGACATCATCGACGGCAAAAAAGTCATCCTCAAGGTCAAGAGCAAAGAGGAAGACGGCACTGAAATGATCGACGGGAAAAAAGTGATACTTAAAATAAAAAGCAAGGTGGAAGACGATGGCGAACATAATTGACGGAAAACTAATATCTCAGAACCTGAAAGACAGGGTGAAAGCAGAAGTCGCCGAGCTTAAAAAAGACGGGATCGAGTCCTGCCTTGCCGTCATAATTGTCGGTAGCGACCCGGCGAGCAGGGTGTACGTCAACAACAAGAAGAAAGCGTGCGAATACACCGGCATAAAGTCGCTGGAATACGCTCTGCCGCAGGAGACGACTCAGCAGGAGCTGCTGGAGCTCATTGAAAAGCTCAACGGCGACGACAGCGTGAACGGCATCCTCTGCCAGCTTCCGCTCCCGAAGCAGATCGACGAGCAGGCTGTCATCAACGCCATCTCGCCCAAAAAGGACGTTGACGCATTCCACCCGTCGAACGTCGGGCATATCATGATAGGCGACCACGTTATGCTTCCGTGCACACCCGCCGGAGTTATCGAGATGATCGACTCTTGCGGCATCGACCTGACTTCAAAAAACTGCGTCGTGATCGGAAGGAGCAATATCGTCGGAAAACCGATGGCGATGCTCCTTTTGCAGAAGAACGCAACCGTGACGGTCTGCCATTCAAAGACAAAGGATCTGGCGGAGATCACCCGTCGGGCGGACGTGATAGTCAGCGCCGTCGGAAAGATCAACACCGTCACCGCCGACATGGTCAAAGACTGGGCTGTCGTCATAGACGTTGCCATCAACAGGAAAGACGACGGAAAACTCTGCGGAGACGTTGATTTTGAAAAAGTGAAGGAAAAAGCGTCGTTCATAACGCCCGTTCCGGGCGGAGTCGGACCGATGACTATCGCCGTGCTGATGAAGAATACTCTCAACGCGACCAAAAACCAAAACGGGAGGTAAAGCTCATGAATAAACTTTACAAAAGCGATAGCGACAAAATCTTTTTCGGCGTGCTCGGAGGCTTTGCCGAAAAGTATAACCGCGACTCTACCGCCGTCAGGATCGTTTACAGCCTGCTGACGGTTTTCACGGCAGTGATCCCCGGGCTGATACTGTACGTCGTGCTTGGGTGCACTCTGAAGGTCGATCCGATGAGGACGACGAACTACAAGGAGTATCTTTCCAACAGAAATGAGGACAAGAAAGCTCTGAAGTGATCCTTATCATTCCGAAAACAACGATCTGAAGGAGATTTCTATGGAGACGATCAGCTCTCAAAACAAAATATCCGGGCGCCAATCGAACATTGAATTGCTCAGGATCATCTCGATGATCCTCATCATTCTCTTCCATTTTTCAACTTATGTGGATTTCGGCTTCCCGACCTCGAGCATATCGCTCAACAGGCTTTGGGTGCAGTTTTTGTATTCCGGAGGCAGGATCGGAGTCAACCTTTTCGTCATGATCTCCGGCTATTTCCTGATAACCTCGCAACGCTTCAAAACGGAAAAAGCCTTAAAGCTCTGGACGCAGGTTTTTACATATTCCGTGCTTGCTTTCGCGGCGTTTGTTGTCTTCGGGGGCGAAGCTTTTGGAGTCAAAAAGCTGATAAAAGCCGTCTTGCCCATGACATATCAGGAGTGGTGGTTTGCGAGCGCATACTTCATTTTGTATCTTTTTTCTCCGTTCATCAACAAGCTTCTGACGGGGTTTGACAGAAAGACCTATCAGAAGTTTCTCGCATTGGCGTTCGTCTTGTGGAGCGTTATTCCCACGTTTACCAACACTCCATTTCTGTGCAATCAGTTCATCTGGTTTGTCTTTGTCTATTCCGTTGCGGGGTACATCCGCCTGCACTTCAACAGCCGCGACGATTCGGCGGGAGGGGGAAGATATTTGCTCCTTTCCGCGGCAGCGTACGCTGTTTCATTCCTCTCCGTGATAGCGCTTGACCTGATTGGTATCAAAATACCCACGCTCGGGGAACACGCAACATATTTCTTTGCGATGCAGAGATTGCCCAGCATTATCGTTTCCACTTTTTTATTCATAGGTTTTACAAGAATAAGAATAAAAAACAGCAGGGTGATCAACACTCTTGCGTCGTCCGTGTTCGGAGTGTACCTCATCCACGAAAACCCCTACGTCCGCGTTTTCATCTGGACAAAAGTCTTCGGCGGGGCATCAGGGCTCGCGGGCAGCAAGCTGCTTGTTGCTTACAGCCTGGGCGTTGCCTTTGCGATCTTTGTATTTTGCGCCGCGATAGAACTGCTGAGGATCAATACGCTTGAAAGATTCTGTTCAAAGCTTTTGGGGAAGATCTCGGACAAGATAGTCGAGAAAACCGAGCGGATATTCTCCGGCAGGTTTTTTGAAAAAACTTAGATGCGAAAACCTTGAAAAAAAGGAAAATAGGTGTTGACACAGGTTTTTTATTGTGCTATAATACCCTTTGCCGCATACCTCGGGCTTGCGTTTTCATGCGCATTTTTCAAGTCGGCTTTCGCCGCGCCCGCTGTCGCTTTGACCGGCTGACAGGAAGAGGGTAGCGAGATTTTTAAGAAAGAGGTCAAACTATGTACGCAATTATCGAAACAGGCGGCAAGCAGTACAAAGTCTCCGCGGGAGATACGATCTACATCGAAAAGCTTGACGTCGAAGCAGACTCCGAAGTAGTCTTCGACAAGGTTATCGCTGTCGGAAAAGACGATTCGATTTCTGTCGGCACTCCTTACGTTGACGGCGCAACCGTTACCGCCAAGGCTGTGAAGAACGGCAAAGCCAAGAAAGTTGTCGTTTTCACCTACAAACCGAAGAAAAACGAAAAGCGTAAAATGGGTCACAGACAGCCTTACACCAAGGTTGAGATCACCGCTGTAAACGCATAATGATCACGGCAAGGTTTTTGGAAGAAGAAGGTATTCCTTTCGGCTTTGAGATCAGCGGCCACGCAGGTCACGCAGAATTCGGAAACGACATTGTCTGCGCGAGCGTTTCCTCGGCGGCTTACCTTACCGCCAACGGGATAACGGACGTGATTTTATGCGAGGCGGAGGCGAGCGTCGACGAACAAGGCAGGATGAGGCTCATCCTTGAGGATCGCGAAAACGCCATTGCGGTCGAAATGATCCGATCCCTGATTTTCCACCTTGAAAACCTTGCAAAGGACTATCCGAAAAACTTGAAAGTATTTTTTGACACGGAGGTGTAATGTAATGCTTAAAATCAATATCCAGTTATTTGCTCATAAAAAAGGTATGGGTTCCACCCGTAACGGCCGTGATTCCGAATCCAAGAGACTCGGCGCAAAAAGAGCTGACGGTCAGTTTGTTCTTGCGGGCAACGTCCTCGTAAGACAGCGCGGAACGCACATCCATCCCGGCAACAACGTCGGCAAGGGCAAGGACGACACTCTTTTCGCCCTTATTGACGGAACAGTCAGGTTTGAAAGAGTAGGCAAAGACCGCAAAAAGGTCAGCGTTTATCCCGCACAGTAAGATCGTTTTTTCAATACTGCATCTCATCGGAGGTGCAGTATTTTTTTGTCCAAAACGATTGAAAAAAACCGGCGGTTATGGTATAATAATATGAATACGATATTACGGAGGAATAAGAACATGGAATTCAAATATCAGGCTTCGGTAATTGTTCCTGTATATAACGTTGAAGAATACCTTTCCATTTGCCTCGACGCAATGGTTGCCCAGACGATCGACAAGAGCAAAATGGAAGTCCTTGTCATAAACGACGGCTCTCCCGACAACAGCTGGGCGATCTGTGAAGAATACGCAAAGAAGTACGATTTCATCAAGATTTTTTCAAAAGAGAACGAGGGGCTTTCCGCCACCCGTAACTTCGGCATCCGCCATGCGCAGGGGAAATACCTGTTCTTCGTCGACAGCGACGACTACCTTACACCTCCGACGGTGAAAAAAGTTACCGACTTCTTCGACAAGGTTTATGACGAAGTCGATATGGTGGCGTACCATGAAACGAAATATAAGGGCGATATTATTCTCGCTCCTCACTATCGCTTTAAGACTCTCGAAAAAGAGGGCGTTTACGATCTTGAAGAGTACCCCTATCTTGCCCAGACAAGGGTCAACGTCTGCGTCAAGAACATGGGCGAGGATAACGTCTTTTTTGACACGACTCCCGGGTTCAAGCTCGAGGATCAGGAATACTGCAACCGCGTCCTGATGAGAAAGATGAAGATGGGTTACTGCCCCCATGGCGACTATATGTACAACAAGGGAAATGAAACAAGCATCATGAAGTTTTATTTCCACGCGTACTATCTGTTTGAAACGTCCATGAAGTATTTCGAAAATCTTTTCGGATATTTCGAGGACAAGGTTCCGCCGTATTTCCAGTCCATGTTTTTGAGCGACATAACCTGGAGGCTCAACGACGACATTCTTTATCCTTATCACTATTCGGATGAAGAGTTTTCCAAAGCGATGAAGAGGTTTGAAAACCTCCTGAACCGTACCGACGTCGAAACGATCATCCAACACCCGAGCATAAACATTTACAGGGCGTGCTACTGGATAGGACTGCGCTCGAATTCCGACGTTGTGTTCAATCAGACCGAGGAAGGGCTGGAGCTCCTCATCGACGGCGTCAGCGTATATTCGCAGGAGGATTTTGTCGTGATCGGCCACAAGCCGAGGATAGTCGGCGACAAATTTACGCTTACCGGCTTTATTAAATCGCCGATATTCAACTTCCTCAAAGAAGACGACTACGACGTATATGCCGTTGAAAACGGAGAATACAGAAAGCTCGACACGTTCATGTCTGTCCACAGCCACTACCGCGCGAAAATCGTAACCAACTATTTCCCCGCGTTCAAATACGAGTGCGACCTGAAAGAACTCTCAAGGGTAGAGTTCGCCGTCAGAATAAAGGACACGATGTACAGCACCCATTTCTGGTTTATGCCCTATGCAGGGTTTAACAGACACAGGCATGTGATCAGCAGGGGCGGATATTACATCCACAAAAAGCATACGCATCTTGACATCAAGCCTGCGACCCAAAAGGGGATCGACCTGCTTGACATCAAGAATACCGTCATATATTCCACTCATCCCAGGCTCACGAAACTCAGGCTCAAATCGATATCTTACAGGAAAAAGCACCGCATTTGGCTTTATTACGACCTTTACACCGTCGAAAAGGACAACGGCTTTTTCCAGTTTGAAAACGACCTGAAGCACGACGACGGGATCGAGAGATATTATGTTCTGACTCATGAATACGACGACCTCGACAAGGTGTTCACTAAAGAACAGCAAAAGCATCTTGTGGAATTCGGCTCCAAGGAGCACAGGCTTCTGTTCGTCTGCGCCGAGAGGATCTTCACGGCGTACTACGGTCTTTCCCCGATAAACCCGTTTGAAACGCCGAAGATGAAATACCAGTACGAGGATCTCATACGTTTTAGCACGATCTATCTCCAGCACGGCGTTCTCCATGCGTCTTTGAGGCTTCAAAACTCCCAGGAGAGAAGTCAGGCGGAAGGAATAGTCGTCTCTTCGCCGTTTGAAGTGAAGAACTATATGGAAAACTATGCCTACAGCCGGGAAGAACTGATCACGACGGGGATGGCGAGGTACGACCGTATCGACAGGAACGTCAAGCCGAAGAACAGGATCCTTTTTGCTCCGTCGTGGAGAAAATACCTTACGACCGAGGTCAAGGCGTCAAAATGGGACGTCAACATCGAAAGGATCATAAAATCCGACTATTACAAGAATTTCTTCGCTTTCCTCTCCGACAAAAGTCTCCACAAAGCGCTGGAAGAAAACGATATCTATCTCGACGTCAAGCTTCACCCGATCATCAGCCAGGTCGACGGCTTGTTCGGGATCGACAGCGACAGGGTGAACGTCGTCAGCGGCGACGTTGACGTTGCGGATTATCAGGCTTTCGTGACTGATTTCTCGTCTTACGTTTTTGACTTTGCATATCTTCAGCGCCCGATCATGTATTTCGTTCCCGATTATCCGCAGTTCAAGTCCGGCATGAACCACTATCGCGCGCTTGACTTGCCCTTTGAGGAAGCCTTCGGCCCGATGTTCACCGAATCCGACAAAGCGGCGCAATGCCTTTGCTCGATGATCGAAAGCAGATTTGCCCTCGAAGAGCCTTATAAGGGAAGGCTTGAAAACTTCTTCTTCGACTTTGACGGCAACTGCGCCGAAAATCTCTATCAGCTTGTCCAAAAATACGATGAGGAACACAAAAAAGCATAACGGTTTTTTCTCGCGTCGTCGGCAATTATTGTTTATTGACACACAAATCCATAAAAAAATGAGGATAACTTTTATTGACTTTGACCACAAATATTGGTATAATTATAGTGTATAAAGGAAGGTGTGCGCTATGGGCAAAATTTTCAGAAAACTCACTTGTCTTGTACTCGTTTTATCGGTCATTACTATCTCCATGCCGTTTGTTTTCGCAGAAGACAGCGACGTGGACGTTGACGTTGTTGACGCCGACACCATCGAGGAGTACGGAGACGCTATTTCCGACCTGGTAGATTATCAGCATGAGAATATCACGGGCGAGCCAACCGATGAGGCTCAGGACGATGAATTCTTCAGCTGCCGTCTGATCGTGAAGTCGTACTGCATCAAAAAGCTCGATCTTGAAAGATTCGAGCCGGCTGCGATCGTCTACAACGAAACCGACGACGGCGCTACGATCCAGTTCGACACCAGAGAGCAGACGAAGGCATGCCTCGAAGCTCTCAACGCCGACCCGAGGGTCGAGTATGCCGAGACGGATAAGCTCATCAAAATCCCCGAACACTCCGACGGAGATATCGTTTTCCCGAAGGAAAACCTGAGAAACACTGTTCTTTCCTGGGGCGTAGGTTATTCAAACGTCGGCACGTTCGTTGACAACCTTGTTGCGAGCGGCAACAACACTCCGGTTGTCGTTTCCGTTGTTGACACGGGCGTATATGCAAGCCATTCCTACCTTCAGGGCAGGATCCTGGGCAACGGTTATGACTTTGCCTATGGTGACAGCAACCCGTATGACGGCGACGGACACGGAACTCACGTTTCCGGAACCATCGTCGACGTGACCGGCGACCTCAACGTAAAGATCCTCCCCGTAAAAGTCCTTGACGACACGGGCTCGGGTTATACCTCGTCGATCATGAACGGCGTGAATTATGCCGTAGAACACGGCGCAAACGTAATCAACATGAGCCTTGGCGGCGGCCATGATTCGGACGCTTTTGACCAGGCTGTCAATAACGCTGTTGCAAGAGGCGTCACCGTCTGCGTTGCCGCAGGTAACGAAAGCTCCAGAACAGAATACTGTTGCCCTGCGCATATTCATTCTGCTATTTGCGTTGCCGCGATTGATTCGTACGGTGACAAGGCGAATTTCTCGAACTTTGGCGGTCAGGTCGACATTGCCGCTCCCGGCGTAAGCATTTACAGCTCATATACGGGCGGCGGATATGAAACTCTCAGCGGAACGTCCATGGCGACCCCTCACGTTGCAGGATTCTGCGCTATCATCAAAGCGATGTATCCGACCTTTACGCCCAAGGAGATCGAGCAGACTCTTATCAACGCCTGCGACGACCTCGGCGAACAGGGCTGGGATATGTTCTACGGCTACGGAAAAGTCAACTTCGATAAAGTTATGGGTAACCATGAGCACGTTGCGGGCGACTGGCAGCTCCAGTCCGCGGCAACGTGTACCGACCAGGCACTTTACGTCAAGCTTTGCACCGAATGTAAAATGGTCATGGATTCCTACACAACTCCCGCTCTCGGCCACAACTACGAGCAGAGCTGGGTAGAGCCGACTTGCCTTGGCGAAGGCTACACAAAGAACCTTTGCACAAGGTGCGGCGACATCAAGAGAGAGAACATCGTTTCCGCTCTCGGCCACGATTGGGCAGAGCCCAACGTTATCAGGGAAGTCACCTGCACGAAGAACGGTCTTATCAGAACGACGTGCAAAAGATGCGGCGACAAGGTCGACGAGATCGTTTATGCAACGGGACATAACTATCAGGTCACTCACGTCGATCGTGCCTGCAACACTGCCGGATATGATCTTCACACCTGCACAAAATGCGGCGAAAGCTTCATGACCGATTACGTTGCGGCGTACCCGCACACCCCCGGCGATTGGGAAGTCAAGATGGCTCCGACCTGTGCATGGGACGGAACGGAAGTCAGGATCTGCTCCGTCTGCGGCGAAGTTGCCGAGCAGAGATCTATCCCCAAGAGCGGACACAGCTACGAAGTCAGCGTGGTTGAGCCGACCTGCACTTCCGGAGGATATACAAAATACACCTGCACCATATGCTCGTCCAGCTACAAAGAGGACGTTGTCGACAAGCTCGGACACGACTATCAGGACGAAAACATGGTGATCATCAAAGCACCCACCTGCATTGCCCAGGGTGCAGCTTTCGTAAAATGCTCAAGATGCAACACCAGAACCCAGAAAAAAATTCCTGTGAGCGACCATACCCCCGGCGAATGGGAAGTTGCAACTCCCGCCACGACCGAAACAGAAGGTCTCAAAGTCAGAAAATGCACGGTATGCGACGCTGTTCTTGAATCCGAGACGATCCCGGTCATCGAATGCATCATCGGATCGAAGGGCGATTCCGGCACAGTGATCGACGAGGAAAGAGGAGTCATCTACGGCGTAGAAGAAGGCGTCCAAAGCCTCGAAAACTATGTTGAAACTGTCGGCTGCGAGATCGAGTACGTCCCGACGGAAAACGGATTCGGCACAGGCACAACGGTCAACCTCGTCAGCGACGGCGAAGTGATCAAATCTTACAAGCTTGTGATTTTCGGAGACGTTGACGGCGACGGCTACTGCGACGGCTGCGACTACGTTCTGATGAGCCTTTACATCAACTGGCAGTACACGTTCGATGATTGCTGTCTGCTGGCGGCTGACATCACAAACGACGGATATGTCGATGCGTTCGATCTTTCGCTTTCGAGCCTGTCCGGAGTTCAGCTCTATTCCGCCCAGCAGGTCAGAAAGATCAACGGATAAATAAAACTTTTAAGAATCATCTGTTTTTAAGAATCATCGCTTGAGGAGGGATATTATGAAGAATTTCAAAAGAGTATTCAGCATAGCATTGTGCCTTGTGATGGTCGTTGCGATCGTGCCAAAGTTTTCTTTTGACACCTCTGCGGCGTCCGGCGGAAGCCAGACATACAGCGGCACAGGCAATGCGGATTTTAACGTAGCTTCCACGACCATCAGGCTTTCCAACGCCGCGTCCGTTTCCGGCGACACGGTAACTTACGTTGCCGACAGGGCTTACCATTCAACCCTTGCCGACCTCGGAAACGTTTACAGCGTAAACTTCTCCGCATCGGGCATCAGAGTCAACACGAGCATCAGCGTTTCCAACTACGCTATCTCGGACTACGGCAACAGGAGCGACGCCTATATCTCGAACAATGCTAAAGAGAACAAGTCGGCTTCGGTCGATAACAGCGGTTGTTTTGTCGGCGCTCTTCCCGCAGTGGGCAGCCAGATATCCTTCACGATGACTTCGAGGATCACCGATACTGTCTATTACAGTGGTTATTATCTTGATTACAGTACTTCAAAAACAGTTACGATCATCGTAAAATGCGTAGATTCCACTCAGCTTAAAGACGTTCTCATGAAAACAACGGGATACGTTGAAAGCTGCTGGACAGCCGAAACATGGGCTCCCTTCGCCACGGCTCGCTCGAACGCAAGCTCGATCCTCAACAACGCCAATTCCACCCAGGATCAGATAGACAGCGCTTACAACGCCATCGCTACCGCAAAGGCGGGACTTGTCCATGACGGCCCGATCACCGAATGCGAATACTGCATCAACGGCTCTCAGGGCAACGACACGACCGGCGGCATCGTCTCGCTCAAAGGCGTTTCCTACGGCTCTGCCGGCGAAAGAAACGAGATGGACATCTATCTTCCCGCCAACATGTCGGGAGATTGCGCTCTGATCGTCTACATCCACGGCGGCGCGTGGGTTTTCGGCAGCAGGAACGACTATTCGCCTACTGCCTATGCCGACTGCGCAAAATACGGAGTTGTTACCGCTTCGATCAGCTATCGCTACGCATCCGACAGCGTCAACGGTCACGCGATCCTCGATGATATTCAGGCTGCCGTAGCAAAAGCTAAAGAAGTTGCCGCATCCTACGGCTTGAACCTGACAAAGATGATGACGACAGGCGGCTCCGCCGGCGGACATCTTTCGCTGCTCTACGCTTATGCGAGAAGATACGTTTCTCCGGTCGAACCCGTTTGCGTATTCGATCAGTGCGGCCCGACAAACCTTGCAAGCAGTTCTTACTGGAATTCCAATCTCGGCGAGAAAACGATTGCTGCACTCCTTTCATGGATGAGCAGCTCGACTGTCATCAACAGGGAAACTCAGGTTGCAAATGCGAGCGCACTTCTGAGCGTTTCGCCGTTCAACTATCTGAGCAATGCCGTTCCGACGATCATCTGTCACGGCGAACACGACAATACTGTCAGCAAGAACGAATCGACAAACCTCTACAATGCTCTCATTGCTTTGGGAGTTCCGACAGAGTTTATCCATTACCCGAACTCCAGCCATACTCTCTCCGGCGACCCCGACGTTACGCTGTATGCAACAACAAGATTTGAATATCTCGTCAACACTTACCTCAAAGACAGCGTTCCCGTACAGTCTCACAACTACGTTTCCGAAGTGATCCCTAAGACTTGTACGACTGACGGATACGTTATGAACAACTGTATGGACTGCGGAAGATATTACATCTCCGACATCGTAAAAGCGTCGCATGAACCCGGCGCATGGGAAGTTGTCACTCCCGCGACTTATGACGCAGAAGGCCTTGAAGAGAGAATCTGCACCGTCTGCGGTGAAGTTGTCGAAAGCAGAGCGATCGACAGGCTTGTTTATGAAGCACCGACGATCACTCCCAAGGAGGGCACGGGCGTCTTCGTTGACAACGAAGATTTCCTGATCACAGGCGTTGAGCAGGGAATCACCGACATCGAAGCCCTCTTTGACCATGAAGGCGCGACGATAGAAGTGATCGACACCGCCAACGGAAGAGGTACCGGTACTCAGGTTGTTGTAAAAGATTCCTCGACGAACGAGGTCGTTGCGACTTATAAGATAGTTATTTCCGGCGATGCCAACGGCGACGGTTACGTCGACGTGTTTGATGTTGCGGTTGCCGGCGAGTATATCAACACATTGACCGATCCCGAAGATCCTGCATACATGAGATCGATCGATATTATCAACGACGGATATCTTGATTCAACCGATCTTGCATTTCTGATCAATATATCAAATTTTAATGAAACCGAATAAAAAGACTTGCTCCGGCTTGAAAGAGTCGGAGCTGTTTTTTTGCGCAAGTGAAAAATGCATTCCGTTAAACAATTAAAAATACTTAAAAAAGAGACGAGATGGTAAAATTACCTTTACATTCCATCAAATTTGTGGTAAAATAAATTACAAGTAGGGCTCGAATCAGCTCTTTTTAAAAAACTATCAGCAAACGGAGGAATCAGCATGAAGAAAACACTGAAACAGATCTTTTTGATCGCTTTGTGTCTTGCGTTGACTTTGACTTTTGTCCCGAAGTTCAGCCTTGACGCTTCTGCCGCTCCGGCGGGAGACGCTTATTACAGCAGCGGCGACCTCATCAGCACCTACAACAACACCGCCGTAAAAGTCGAAATGTCAAAAGCGGCTTATGTTGAAGGCGACACGATCACCTACGTTGCCGACCTGGCTTATCATTCAAAGCTTGAAGACCTCGGCGACGTATACAACGTGACTTTTTCGGTCATCGGCATCTATGTCAACACGGAGATCTCCGCCACGGGATGCGGCATTACCAACGCCTATAAGAATGATTTGCTCCAGATTTCCAGCAACACGAGCAAAAACAGCAGCCTTATTCAGGTTACCGCAGGCGGAAGGCTCATGGGCGATCTTCCCGAAGTCGGCGAAGAAAAGAACTGCACTCTCACGGCGAACATCTCGGCATATTCCGTTCTCAACGGAACTTATTTCACCGACGGCGTTTCCAAGACAGTAAACATCAAGATCCGCTGCATCGATTCTTCTGACCTTTCTTCCCTTGTGATGAGCGTTTCAAGGTACAGGAGCGAATGCTGGACGCCTGAATCATGGGCGGCCTTTTATCCGGTTTACCAATCCGCGAGCGCAATCGCACACAATGCGAACGCAACTGACGTTCAAATCGAATCCGCGGCATACGACCTCGAAGTAGCGATCGCGGGACTTGTTCACGTTGGGCCTATCACCGAATGCGAATACTGTCTCGGCGGATCAACAGGCTCCACCTCCGGAGTCATCATCATCAAGGACATCCAGTATGGCCCCGACGTAAGAAACGTCATGGATCTTTATCTCCCCGAAAACAAAGCAGGCAACTGCGGACTTATCATGAACATCCACGGCGGCGCATGGACATACGGCAGCAAGGAATACACGACGTCTTCCGCTTACGGCGACTGCATCAACTATGGCGTTGCAACCGCCGCCATCAGCTACCGCTATCTTTCTTCTTCCGTTGACGGAAATGATTTGATGGACGACGTTCAGGCGGCTGTCGCAAAGGCGAAGGAAGTCGCTGCCGGATACGGACTCAACCTTGACAGGCTTATGACAACGGGCGGCTCTGCCGGCGGTCATATGGCAATGCTCTACGCCTATTCAAGAAGCGAAGTTTCCGCCGTCAGACCCGTTTGCGTTGTTTCATTGTCAGGCCCGACAGACTTGTCCAACTCTGCATATTGGGATTCCTCGATCAGCACAAAAGATATGCGCAATCTTCTTTCTTGGATCTCCGGCAAATCGGTCATCGGCTCTGTAACTCAGAACTACTACAAAGACGATCTCCTCAAAGTTTCTCCCATCAACTACGCGGCCAACTCAGTTCCGACGGTCATCTCCCACGGAATGAAGGATACAACGGTCGACTATTCCGACGCAACGCGTCTTGTCCAGAAGTTGAATTCTCTCGGAAGGACTTATGAGTTTATACCTTTCCCGAACTCCGGTCACGGACTTGAATCCGACCCCGATCAGTATGCTCTGACTATGCAGAAATATACCGAATACATTAACACTTACCTCAAAGATACCGAGCCCACCGAAGTTCACAAATACGTTTCCAACCTGGTTCCCAAGACTTGCACTTCCGACGGCTACACGATGAACTATTGTAAGGATTGCGGACAGTATTTCGTCTCCAACATCGTCAAGGGCGGCCATGAGCCCGGCGAATGGGAAGTTGTTACTCCCGCAACTGCCGAAGCTGACGGACTTGAAGCTGTCAAATGCACAGTTTGCGGCGAAACTCTCGACTCCAGAGCGATCCCGAGGCTCGTCGAAACAATTGAGATCACTCCCGTTGATGGAACGGACATCGTAATTGACGAAGAAAATGGTCTCATCACGAACGTTGAACAAGGTATAGATAGCCTTGAAGGTTTGATCAACCACGAAGGAGCTACTATCGAGTATGTCCCCGGAGATAACGGATTCGGAACAGGCTCTACGGTCAACATCGTTTCTGACGCAACAGGTGAAATCGTAGCGTCCTACACGATCGTCATCCCCGGCGACGTTACGGGCGACGGCTATATCGATGCGTTTGACATCGCCGTTGTGACAGCATATGCCAACTATGAAACAGAACCCGAAATGCTTGCGTTCATGAAAGCGGCTGATATGTTTGAAGACGGCTTCATTGACTCGTTTGACGTTGCTTATATCAACTATTATTCCAATTACGAAGGATAACGTTAAAACCGTTTTCAATCGGGGAGGGGAAACTTCCTCTTTGAGACGTAAGACAGCTTAATAACTATTCAACCGAAAACCGGTCGTGCGAAAGTGCGACCGTTTTTTTGGCAAGTTTTTGAGAAAAAGCCATTTACAATTATAAAATTTTATGATAAAATATTATAAAATAGGATTAGTATTACAGGATATTATGTAAAGAACTTCCGTAGGGGTGATCGATGTGAAAAAAACAGTTAAGGCCTTTGTGTGCATTTTCATGTGCCTTGTAATGATGGCGGCGTTTTTGCCGAAATTTGAGCTCAAGACCTTTGCTGCCGACAAGGGTAGTCAGACGCTCAGCGTCGAAAAGGGCGGAGGATATATGTATTGCGGCGTGGGACTCTATTTCTACAATGCGGATTCTGTTTCCGACACGACAGCGACTTACGTTGTCGACAGGTATTTCTATACCGATTTCAGCCAGCTCGGAACGACTTATAAAGTCGATATGTGGGCGACGGGTATCTATGCTTCAACGGACGTGACGAGCACAGGTTATACTCTTTCCAACCCCTGCACGAACAAAGATACTCCCCTGAGCGGCAGCACAACGGAAAACAGGGGCCCCGTTCCGTTTGAAAGGGAAGGCACTTTGTCCGGAGAGATTCCGGCGGCAGGCTCATCGACTGAGTTTACCGTCACTGCCGGCGTATCTTCGACATTCTATTACGTCGTTAACGGTATGAGCCTGTGGCCGACAGACTCGGCTTCCGTTACTGCTACTATCAAAGTCAAAGCCGTTGACACAACTCAGCTTCGTCAGGTGATTTCAAGCTGTTCGGGCTTGAGGCAGTCCTGCTGGACGAGCGCAACCTGGGCTCCGTTTGCGACCGCTCTGAGCAATGCACAGACTATCGCCGACAGCTCAAGCGCAAGCCAGAGCGACATCAACAGCGCCTGCACAGCGCTTTCCGCCGCGAAGGAAAACCTCGTCCATGACGGTCTTCTTTCCGCCTGCGAATACTGCCGCAACGGCGGCGGAAACACGGACATAAGAGTTGACTCTTATCTCAACCTTTCCTACGGCTCTGCCGGCGAAAGAAACCTCTATGACCTTTATCTCCCCGCAAACACGAGCGGCGATATTTCCATGATCCTCTTTATCCACGGTGGCACGTGGCTTTTCGGCAGCAAAGAAAACATGACTAACGAGGCGCTGAGCGCATGCCAGACGTACGGCGTTGCGACCGCTGCGATCAGCTATCGCTATACTTCGGTCAACGTCAACGGACGCGACATTTTGAACGACATTCAGGCGGCTGTAGCGCATATAAAGGATACTGCGGCTTCCAAAGGGCTCAACATCAAGAAGATGATGGTTTACGGATTCTCCGCCGGAGCCCATCTTTCGATGATGTATGCCTACACGAGGGCTGACGTTTCTGCGATCAGACCTGTCTGCGTTTTTGACAAGAGCGGACCTGCCTGGCTGTGCAACGACGCATATATGGATGAAGCAAGTTATATGAACAACATTCTTTCATGCATCAGCGGATTCTATTTCACAGCTGAAACAAGGCAGTATGCTTTGTATGCATTGCGTGAGATGTCTCCTGCGTATTTTGTCAACAGCAATTCCGTTCCGACGATCGTGTGCCACGGAATGCAGGACTCAATGGTGCCGTTCACCGATTCTATCGTGCTCAATCAGGCGCTCGACAACGCAGGCGTTCCCCATGAGTATATCGTCTTCCCCAACTCCAACCACGGACTTGAAAGCGACCCCGATAAATCCGTATTGATGCAGGCGGCGCTTGAAAGATATATCGACACATATCTTCTCGACGTTCAGCCGATAACGGTTCACCATTACGTTGCGACAGTTACGCCAAAAACCTGTACGACTGAGGGTTATACGAAATATACGTGTTCCGACTGCGGAAAATATTACCTTTCCGACTTCGTAAACCCCTCCCACACTGAGGGCGCGGAAGTCAGACAAAACTACGTTGCTCCCACCTGTACAACGGGCGGCAGCTTTGACGGCGTTGTAACCTGTACCGTTTGCGGCCAGCAGGTTTCGAGCACTCACGTTGAGCTTCTTCCCAAAGGCCATACGACCGTAAATCAGGCGGCTGTTGCCCCGACCTGCACGCAAAGCGGCTTGACGAAAGGCTCTTACTGCTCTGTTTGCGGAGAGGTTTTTGAAGCGCAGCAGACGATAGCCGCGACCGGTCATAACGTGGTCGACGACGCTGCCGTTGCAGCAACTTGCACAACGGACGGCAAGACCGCAGGAACCCACTGCTCAACTTGCGGCGAGGTCTTCGTCGCCCAGCAGACGATACCTGCAACGGGACACACTCCCGGAGCGACCGTCAGGGAGAACGAGACCGCTTCAACCTGCCTTACAAACGGCGGATATGACGACGTTGTGTACTGCACGGTTTGCTCGGCAGAGATTTCGAGGGAGCACACGACTTTTGCAAAGACTTCTCACAAAGTCGGACCCTGGGAGATCACCGTTCCCGCAACTTATGTCACAGAGGGTACTCAGGTCAAAAGATGCACCGTTTGCGGAGCGACGATCAACACCAAAAAAGTTCCTGTGCTTGAGCCTGAATTTGCTCCGGCGCAAAACACCGACCTCAGCTTCGACGGCGACAGTATGCTTTTGAAAAATATCCCACAGGGAATCGACGATCTGAGCGAATACCTTTTCCTGGGCGGTTGCACGGTCGAAACCGACCCCGGCGTTATAGCAACGGGCTCAACGGTTACGATCAAATCTCTTGGAGGAGCAACTCTTGCGACGTATACGGCTGTTGTCGGAGGAGATGTGACGGGCGACGGCTACGTTGACGCATTTGACCTTGCGCTCGCAGGGGAGTATATCAACACCTTCACCGAGCCCGAAGACGAGGCGTTCATGAAAGCCGTCGATATGCTTGAAGACGGATACCTCGACGCCACCGACCTTGCGTATCTCATCTATATTGCAAACTTTGAAGAATGAATTCTTTTGTCCAACATTGAAAACGATTATGCTCACAAATCTTTGAGCGCCGTAGCTGCAAATTGATATTGCTTGTATCATCTGACACTGCAGCCTTTACAAAAGCGAGGAAATAACAATGAAAGCAAGAAAGATCATCAGTTTAATCATGGCTATGGTGTTGATGTGCTCCGCATTGAGTATGTTGACCCAGACATCTTTTGCATGGCCTGTCGCAGGCAACAAGAGCTGCTCTGTTTCCAAAATGGGCGCTAACGGAAAAGCTGCCGCAAAGCTGACTTTCGGCGGTGCAAGCGAAGTCGACGGTAATACCGCGACCTATTACGTCGACAGATATGCCGTGAAAAACTTTGAGGATCTGAAAAACATCTACACTGTCGAATTTGCGATGGACGGATGCGTTCTTACGACGAGCGTCTCCACGACCGCATACGATATTTCCGAAAAATATATCTACAATTCGCAGTGGTTCAGCACTGGCAGCAACGTTCAGCTTTCCGACAGCAAATCGGGAATGCTCATCGGCGAAGTCCCTGCGGCCGGAACAGTGAAGGAGTTCACCGTCACCGCAAGCATCAGCGTTGATTTCAAATACAACAATTACGCTTTGACTGACAGCTGCAGCGTATCGATCAACGTCAGGATCGTGGTCGTTGATTCCTCGGCCCTTCAGGCGCGCATCGGTACGGGCAATCTTCTCCAAAGCTCCTGCTGGACAGCTTCATCCTTCGCCGACTACACGACGGCTCTCAACAACGCAAAAGACCTCGTCGATGGCAGGATGGTGAGCCAGGCTGAGCTCGATTCCGCTGTCACGAGCCTCGACAGCGCGAGGAACGCGCTCGTCCACGTCGGCTCCATCACAGAATGCGAATACTGCAAGAGCCAAAAAGAGGGGATCGCCACAACTCCGATCGCCTATGAAGACATTGTTTACGGAACGGACCCGGTAAGGCAGTGCATGGATCTTTATTTGCCATCCAACGTTACGGGCGACGTTTCGCTCATCCTCTACCTCCACGGCGGCGGCTGGATCTACGGCGACAAATCCGAGTATTCCGGCAGAGCCTACAACGACTGCATGAAATACGGCGTCGCAACCCTGACGATAAGCTACCGCTACACATCCCAGAACGTAAACGGCTTTGACATTCTTGACGACATTGCAAGCGCGCTCGCAAAGGCGAAGGAACTCGGCGCAAAGCATGGGCTCAACATAAAACAGATGATGCCCTACGGCGGCTCTGCGGGCGGTCATCTGACGCTTTTCTACGCTTACGCAAGGCAGAACGATTCTCCCATCAGACCTGTTGCGGCTTTCTCAAAATGCGGCCCGACAAACCTTACGAACAGAGAATATCTCTCCTCAAACCTCGGCGAAAGCACGATCCTGTTTGAGCTCGGCTCGATGTGCGGCAGGTATTTCACCGCTTCCACTATGGATCAGGCATATAACGAGCTTCTTGCCGTTTCACCCATAAACTACGTCAACGCGAACACCGTTCCGACGGTCATCTGCCACGGCAAAAAGGATATTACCGTTCCTTTCTCCGACGCGGAAACGCTCGATAAACTGCTGACTTACTACAACGTCACGCACTATTTCCTGGCGTACCCCAACACAAACCACGCCATCGACATCGGAACTGACCCCGAATACGTCGCTTATGCCGACCGCCTGTTCGATCAGTTTGTTGACACTTATCTCAAAAACATCAATCCCGTTCCGACGCATGATTACGACGTCAAAACCGTTGAAAAGACCTGCACGAGCGACGGATACAAGATCTACACCTGCAAGACCTGCGGCGAATACCACGTCGGCGACATCGAGAAGGGCGGGCATATCCCCGGCGAATGGGTTACGGTTACTCCGGCGACGTACGACTCCGAAGGAGTTGAAACGCTGAAATGTTCCGTTTGCGGAGAGATAATTGAAACAAGACCGATCGAAAAACTTGTTCTTCCCGTTGCAGAAATAACTGCAAAAGAGGGCTCCGGGCTTGTTATAGACAAGGACAATAAGCTCATAAAGAACGTTGAACAGGGGACGACCGACCTCGAAAGTTTTCTCGACCACGAGGGCACGACCTTTGAATATGAGGAAACCTCCGGCGGCTTCGGCACGGGCACAAAGCTGATTGTAAAATCCGCCGCAACGGGTGAAACGCTTGAAACTTACACTCTCGTCTTCCCCGGCGACGTGACGGGTGACGGCTTCGTTGACGCCTTTGACATTTCCGTGATCTCGAGCGTAGCAAATTTTGAAACTGATTTTGAAGAGGGCTCGGCATATATGAGCGCCGCAGACCTTGAAGAAGACGGCTTCGTTGACGCTTTTGACGTCAGCAAACTCAATGCGATCGCGAACTATGAATTCTGAAAAACTAAAGCTCACCCATATACTCCACGATGAAGCGAGGTAGATAACATGAGAATCAGAAAAATTATCAGCATAATCATGGCTATGGTGATGTTATTTGGCAGCTTGTCGATGATGAGCATTCAGTCTTTTGCGTGGCCGACGGCGGGAAGCGAATCCTACAGCACTTCCGCTATGGGTGGTTACGGAAAAGCTGCCGCAAAGCTGACTTTGAGCGGCGCAAGTGCCGTTTCAGGCTCAAAGGTCACTTATTACGTTGACAGATATGATGTCAGCAATTTCAGCGATATGGGCAACATCTATTCGGTTGATTTTGCTATGGATGGCTGTGTGCTGACGACGAGCATTTCCACGACGGAATACGATATTTCCGACAAATTTATCAACAATTCCGTCTGGTTCAGCACCGGCGACAACGTCCAGCTTTCCAACACCGCGTCAGGCAGCCTCATCGGTACCGTTCCGGCGGTTGGAACGGTCAAGGAGTTCACCATCACCGCAAGGATTTCCGTCGATTTCAAGTATGGCAAATATGCTTTAACAGATAGCTGCAGTGTCAGCGCGACGATCAGGATCGAGGTCGTCGATTCCTCTGCGCTTCGCGCAAAGATCGGAACGGGCAACATTCTCCGGGAATCCTGCTGGACTTCGTCTTCCTATGAAAATTATACGTCCGTTCTCTCTGAGGCGCAGGCTTTGATCGCGAACGGCAACGTCGCGCAAAGCTCAATGGACGCAACGGCATCAAGGCTTGACAGCGCCAAGAACGCCCTCGTTCATGACGGTCCCATAACTGAATGCGAATATTGCCGAAGCTATAAGCGCGGCGGCAACGTCACCGCTCCCATAGCTTACAGGGATTACGTTTACGGCGCTGACACAACGCGGCAGAGCATGGATCTTTTCCTGCCGTCCAATGTTTCCGGAGACACGTCGCTGATACTCTACCTTCATGGCGGCGGCTGGATCTACGGCGACAAAAGCGGCTATACGGGTAAAGCGTATGAGGACTGCATGAAATACGGAGTGGCAACTCTTGCAATCAACTACCGCTATGCTTCTCCGTCCGTCACAGGTCACGACATTATGAATGACGCTCTGACGGCTGTCACAAAAGCAAAAGAGATCGCAGCACAGCACGGAATGAATCTTACAAAGATGATGACGACCGGAGGTTCCGCAGGCGGACACCTTGCCCTGCTTTACGCCTATTCGATGAAGAACGTGTCACCTGTAACTCCCGTTTGCGTAATTTCAAAATGCGGCCCGACAAACCTCACAAACCATGAGTATCTCGACTCCAACCTCGGCGAAAATACGATCCTGTTTGAACTCGGCTCAATGTGCGGTAAGTACTTTACTGCATCAACGATGGATTCGGCATATAACGAACTGCTTTCTGTTTCGCCGACAAATTACGTCAATGCGAATACCGTACCGACTGTCATCTGTCACGGAATGAAAGATATTACCGTGCCGTTCTCGGATGCGCAGACGCTCGACAGATTGCTGACATATTACGGCGTATCTCACCACTTCCTGGCTTATCCGAATACAAACCATGCGCTTGACAACCTCGATAAAGAGCTTGATCCGTATTACTACTGGTATTCATGGGAGCTTTACGATCAGTATATCAACACATATCTCCTTGACGAACAGCCCAGCCAGGTGCATAACTATCAGACAACGACGGTTGCGCCGACCTGCACGAGCGACGGATATACAATGTACGATTGCACCATCTGCGGAGCATATTACGTCGGAGATGTAATCTATGCGTCGCACAGCGCAGGGGATTGGGAAACCGTCACTCCTGCAAACTACTCGAACGACGGCTCGAAAGTCAAAAGATGTACCGTCTGCGGCGAGATAGTTGAAAATGCGGTGATTCCGAAGCTTGTCGCCTCCTATTCGCTGAAAGACAGCGCAACTGTTTCAATCGACAGCGGCAATTCGCTCTTGAAGAACGTTCCGCAGGGCACGGCAGATCTTGCACAGTTCTTTGATTTGAGCGGCTGTACCGTTGAAGCAAGCAGCAACCCCATCGGCACGGGAACGTCGATAACCATGAAGAATCTTGACGGCGGCGTTATGGCGTCTTACACTGCTGTTGTCGGCGGAGATGCGAACGGCGACGGTTACGTCGATGTGTTTGACCTCGCGATCGCAGGCGAATATCTCAACACCTTCACCGAGCCGGATTCCGTCTGCTTTATGAAATCGATCGATCTGCTCGAGGACGGCTACCTCGACGCCACCGACCTTGCGTTATTGATATATATTGCTAACTTTGAAGGATAATTATAAAACACAACAATTCAGGGGCTGTCGCATATAGAGCCGAACAAAAAAGAATACTATAAGCAACAAGTCAGGGTACGGAATCAAAAACCGTACCCTGTTGTTTTGCTTTTTCGTTTACGGGAAAAGATGGCGCGAGCGAGCTGACAGACGAGATTTGCGGAGTAATATTTTTCGTCCCTTTGCAATAGATATTAACGAGTATTTCTGCAAAGGAGAAGTTGTAATGGAAATCAACGTCAACAGTAAAATTTTGCGTATCAATGATAAGGTTTATGAAAGCAGTTTTGATGAGGCGGTCGAATGCGACGTGACCCTGCCGGATTATTGCCCGGACATCAAGAAGATCCTGAAATGTTCTGTTTCGCCTCGTCTTGTTTCGTCGAGGTGTACGGGCGACAGGGTGAACGTCGAGGCAAATGCCGCTGTCAGAGTGATCTACTGCGGCGATGACAATAAGGTGTTTTGCTACGAAAAAACTGTGCCGATCTCAAAAACGGTCGACCTCGGCGAGCAACTTGAAAACCCTTGCGTAAAGGTCAGGCTCCATGCCGCCTACGCAAACGTCAGGGCGCTCAGCGCGAGGAAGTTGGAGGTCAGGGGAAGCATAGGATTTGACGTCGCAGTCACAGCGGGGAGAGAAGAAAATTTTGTCTGTGACGCCGAAAACGGGGGAATCCAGCTCCTGAAAAACTGTTCGGTAGCGCAGAGCTTTGTCGGCGAAACAGTGAAGAATTTCAACTTGACCGAAACTGTGGAGCTGGGCGACGACAGAGCGCCGGTTTTGCAGGTGCTTCGGGCGTCATCCGAGGTATTCGACACCGAGATCAAAGCAGTCAACAACAAAGCCCTGCTCAAGGGAGTGCTGAAGATCAACATCCTTTACGTCCCGGACGACAGCGAAAGGCGGCCGCAGATATTTGTCCATTCGATGCCGATAAGCCAGATAGTCGATCTCGACGGAGCAAGCGACAAAACCGAGAACTATTACACTGTTTCGACCAACGGCGTTGAAGTGGGAGTCAAAACGAATGCGCTGGGCGAAAGAAGGCTGATAGACGTTGATGCCGGCGTGATCGCAACGTTCAGATCGTCGCAAAAGATCGAGCAGAATCTCCCGACGGATTGTTTTTCGACAAAATACGAGGTTGACGTTGTGACGAAACCTGTTCGGTTTGAGAACTTGATCGAGCGAATTTGCGACAAAATTGCGGTCAGGTCGACGGAAAAGATCAACGGCATAAAGATCGATGAAATATATGACGTCTGGTGCGACAGGGTCAAAGCGACTGCGAGCTACTCAAAAGAAGGGATCCTGCTCAAAGGGGAGGCGATCGTACCGATCCTTGGGATGGATGAGTCCGGTGTTCCGTTTTACGTTGAGAGGAATCTGGATTTTGAAAAAACTCTGCCGGCGAAATCAGAAGATAGCGGATCTTATGAAATCAGATGTGATGTCAACGCAGTGGAAGTCGGTTTTGTCCTCGGCGGGGAAGACACGGTTGAGCTGCGGCTCGACGCGACGGTCTGCGTCGACGTTTTTGCCTCGGATAACTTAAAGCTGATCTCGTCCATAACTCTCGACAGCGACAGCAAAAAGCCTTCGTCGTCCTCGTTTACGGTGTATTTTGCCGATGCGGGCGAGACTTTGTGGGACATTGCCCGCAGCTTCAACACTACGGTCGACAGCATCATGCAGGAGAACGATCCCTCGGTTGTTTCTTTCGACGGCAGGCGAATGCTGTTTGTCCCGATCGTGTAAGTGCCACATCAGAGATTATCTTTGCAATCCGAACGTATCGAAAATTCAGCGGCAAAATAAAGACAAAAAAGGCAGGGTGACCGGCTTGGATCACCCTGCTGTGCTTTTGAAACAGTTCATAAACATTAAATTGGCAGACAATTTCTCCGAGTTGCCTTATCGGTTTATAAAAGAATTATACTTTTGATTGTCGCCGCGTTCAGATCGATCCTTTGTAGGGGCGTCAACCTGACGCCCGCCGGAGTCAGATGTGTTTTGCGGCTATGTTTTCTTGCCTCCCCTGTGTAAGGGGAGGTGGATGCCGAAGGCAGACGGAAGGGTTGTAATATTTATTATTAACAATCCCTCAGTCAGCTATCGCTGACAGCTCCCTTTACACAAGGGAGCCGAGGCAGCAGCGCACCGACATAGCACTGAAAATCAGTTGCTGTTACGCAATACAATTGTGCGTTATCCGCTGGCGGATGATATCCGCGCATACAGCCGCAAAGTGGGCGGCTATGCAGTGTGAGTTTGTTGGTGATTTGCCGCATTGAGGGCGAGCCGAAAATATGATATATTATTTCACTTCTTGCTCGCACACTCAATGGAAAAGTCAGATTAACACCTGCACGGCATGGATGCAACGTCACGTTTTCGATATGCAAAGTCAGATGCATTTTTCGGCTCGCGCACTTCGGTAAAGATTCAGATAAACACCGGCACGGCATGGATGCAACGGCACGTTGCTTAGTACCATATCCAGCCGAAGAGGACGATCTTGATTATCCACTGGATAGCGGTGAAGTTGACTGTGACGGTACAGGTGTCGGTTACGGTGTTGCCGTTTGAATCGGTGACCTTGCAAGTGATAACTGCCGAGCCGGGGGTAAAACCGAAGGTCTTGTTGCTCGTCACCCTGCCGTTTTGGTCAACGCTGACTGCAGAGGAGTTGGATTTGTACGTTACATTGTATTTTGCACTGTCGACAGCGTCAATTATCGGAGTGATAACTGCCGATGATCTGTAGCCGAGCGTCATGTCACTGATAGAGACGGATTTGACTTTCAAATCCTGCTGCGTAAGCTTCGGGATGGATTCCGTTCTCATCGTTGCTCCGCAAACAGCGCAGTAAAGCTCTTTTGTGCCTTCGCTTGTCAGGGTCGCAGGAACGGTTACCTGCCATTCGCCTTCGGTATGACCGGTGGCGTTAACTGTTGAATCTGTATAAGAATCTTTGCAGCGGGAGCAAGTATGAGTTGTATATCCTGCTTCTGTGCACGTCGGATTTTTTACAACTGCATCATAGTCATGTCCGAGAGCGTTAACAGTCGAATCTGTATAAGAATCTTTACAGCGAGAGCAGGTATGAGTTGTATACCCTGCTTCTGTACACGTCGGATTTGTTACAACTGCATCATAGTCATGTCCGAGAGCATTAACAGTTGAATCTGTGTAAGAATCTTTACAGCGGGAGCAAGTATGAGTTGTATATCCTGCTTCTGTACACGTCGGATTTGTTACAACTGCATCATAGTCATGTCCGAGAGCGTTAACGTTTTTCTTCTCTCTGCTGATTTCTTCTCCGCAAAACGTGCAATATACTACTTCGTCATAGCTTCCCTGCTCTGTACAGGTAGGTGCGACTTCGTTTTCTTTTACTGCCTGTCCGGGGATATGGTCGTGCCCTGAAATTTCAACAACTGCCCAATCGCTGAAATGGTCTGTTGTAAATACAATATAGTTTCCTTCAACTGTGAAATCGACTTCAACTGCCTGATTGTTCGCAGTATCAAGATAATAGAGCTTACACTTTGAAGCGTCAAATCCTTCCGGTATAGGAATTTTAACCGTTACGTTTCCGTTAGGTTGCGTTTCCTGACCGTCAACAAGAGTTTTGATAGAAAAAACTTTTGAGGCAACGGCGTTTTCAACCTGACCGACAAGTTCGAAGGATGTTCCGCTCTGTACTTCTGCAACATGCAGAGTAACATCACCATCGTAAATTCCCGGTGCGATGCCAATTTTGATTCCTGTCGTATCATCGACTTCAATCAATTCAAACGGAATCTCGTTATCTATTGCATACTGATGAGCATAGCTGCCTTCGTAGCAATGAATAGTAAGTTTTTCACAACCCCAAAATGCATCATAACCAATGCTCGTTACACTTTCGGAAATCTCAATGCTTGTTAAGTTGCTGCAATCTTTAAATGCACCCTCATCAATACTTGTTACGCTGTCGCGGATTATGAAGCTTGTTAAGCTTGTGCAACCGGCAAATGTATTATTGTCAATACTCGTTACACTTTCGGGGATTATTATGCTTGTTAAGCTACTGCAACCGTAAAAAGCCGAACTGCCAATGGTTGTTACGCTGTCGGGAATTTCGATGCTTGTTAAGCTACTGCAACCGTAAAAAGCCGAACTGCCAATGGTTGTTACGCTGTCGGGAATTTCGATGCTCGTTAAGCTTGTGCAATTGTAAAATGCACCGTCGCCAATGTTCTTTACACTGTCGGGGATTACTATTTTACCTTTTGCGTCGGTATAGCAAGCTTGCAATGTGTTTTTTTCTTCGCTCTCATAAATCAAGTATCCATCCATATATCCGGAGGATATAATCACAGCTGCACCCCACGGAGAACCCGTAGCTTCTCCGTTATAGAAGACAATTCTCACACCGTAAAACGCATATTCTCCAATGCTCGTTACACTATCGGGAATTTCGACGATTGTTAAGTTAAGACCTTCATAATAACCAAATGCACCGCCACCAACGCTCGTAACGCTGTCGGGAATTGAGAACGATGTTCTTGTGTTTCCGATGGGATACTGAATAAGCTCTGTTTTGTCTTTGTTATACAAAATGCCGAATTCATCGGAATAATAGTTTTTGTTGTTTTCATCAACTGTTATACTTGTTAATCTTGTACAACCCCAAAATGCTTCAACGCCAATACTTGTTACGCTATCGGGTATTTCAACGCTTGTTAAGCTTGTGCAAACAAATGCATATTTGCCAATTCTTGTGACGCTATTAGGAATTTCGATGCTTGTTAAACTGCTGCAATATGCAAATGCATTGTCTCCGATATTTAATAAATTATTCCCAAGTGTTACATTTGACAAGTTATAACAAAGAGAAAATGCCGAATTACCAATGCTCATTACGCTGTTGCCAATCGTTACGCTTGTTAAACCGGTGCAACCTTCAAATGCCTCATAGCCAATGCTCGTTACGTCATTACCTATTGTTACGCTTGTTAAGCAATAGCAGGAGTTAAATGCAAGTCGGCCAATACTTGTCACACCATCCTCAATTACAATACTTTTTATAGCACTTTCATATTGGAATGGACTAGAATAAACATCCGTAAAAGGGTCATCAATAAAGCTATAATCATACATATCCCCCGAACCGTAAATAATTAAAGCACCTGTTGTGTTGTTGAATGACCAATAGACGTTATCTCCGCACTTACCTGATTCATCAAAATTATACCATCCATCGTCCCCGCTCCCTAAGTCTTTCATTTGTTCAATGATTACGTTTTCTGCAAATGCCGCCGTCGGCGCAATGCCGACAAGCATTACAACTGTCAGCACCATTGCCAAAACTTTTGCTGTTGTCTTTCTCATGCTTTTCCTCCTAAAAACAAAAAAGTGTGTGCAAACAAAGTCGCACACACTGAAAAATGCTGCACTTCATTTGCTACCACACAAAAACACATATAATCTTACAAACTATCAGAAGACAATTGCAAACAGAAGACAATAAGTGGAAGACAACATTTTTACCGAAATAAAAATACTGCTCCTGATATTTTGCAAGAAATACACTTTAATTATACAGTTTTTGTGTTGTGAGAAAATTATATCACAGCAGGATATATTTTTCAAGACATTTTCCGTTTTTTTCTTGAAACAAAAAAACGCAAGCCGATAGACAGCTTGCGAGTTTTGAGCTTTATTTGCCTTTTCTTTTTGCTTTTGCCGTGCGTTGAGCGAGGGGGCGGAGCTCTTTCACTTTCAGAATTTCAAATTGCTGACGCCGGTTTTGACGTTGAATCGAAGCAGCTTTTCCTTTGAATTCTTGCTCATGACGATCTGGATAACGTCCTTTTTCACAAACCCTGCGGAGATGATTTTGAAGTCCGATTTGACAAAAACTTTCTTTATCAGCTGCAAAAATTCGGGACGGTATTCCGATACGTTGTCGGAAACGAAAAGCACGTTGCCGAACAGGTGGTTTATCGTTGCGAGCAGGACTTTCTGCGCGTCGTTGAAATCAAGGTTCGTATCCCTGAAAAACAGGACGTCGGGATCGTTGCAGAAAACTCTGCCGTCCAGGTGACGCCTGAAAATGGTGTTGACGATCGCATTTTGCGTGCGCGGGATCTCCTTGGAAAGATGCAGTTTATTGAAGTATTTATCACCGTATTTCAAATCAACGTCACAACCGATTCGGCAGGCGTCAACGTAGCCGAACGACGAGCCGAGAGGCACACCGCAACCGAGAATTATCTTGTCTTCACAGCATTCTCTTAGGAATTTCATTGCGTCATCCATTATTTCGCCTCTTGTTTTACCGTTTCGGGGAAGAATGCACTGGCTGTAAAGGAAATCGAGCTTAACCATATCGTATCCCCAGTCTTTAATAACGGTGGAAAGACAGGTTTTCATATATTCCCTCGCCTGTTCATTGTAAATATCAAGAGTATATGTGCCGCTCCAATTCAGAACGCTGTAAACTGCCTTGCCTTTTTCGTCGCATACAAGCCATTCGGGGTGTTCTTTATATATGCGTGAATCCTTCTCAACGTTAAACGGAGCCAGCCAAAGCCCGGCAAGATAACCTTTTTCGTGAACTTTGTCGGCAATATATTTCATACCGTTCGGGAATTTTTCGGG
>JAFTCG010000061.1 GCA_017454815.1 Clostridia bacterium | reverse complement strand
ATGCCCGGTGTTTTGTGATTTTGCCTTAAGCAAAAAATCTCTCTTTCAAAACTGTTTCACACATAAAAAAGATGTATTTTGGTGACAGGCAAGGCAAAAAGCGGAGAAATGCTCGTCGCATTTCGAGCATTTTTAACACAGAATGTCGACAAAATACGCTTTTTTATGCCGGCCTATCCCTTGGTTGCTCCCCCTTTTGTTCCATCATCTCATTTTCTATTAGCTATTGTGTTTTGAATGATCCAAATCGTCCTTATGCAGGATATTTTACCCTGTAGATGATAACGGCGTTGACGTTCCTGAGCGTCAGGAATGACAGCTTTGCGCCGTTGACGTTGGCGTAAAGGTCGTATCCCCATTCGCCGCTTTCGATCTGACCTGTTTTGGTGTTGATCTTGACGTTCTTTGCGTAACCGTTCTTGTAGTCGAGCTTGACGCTTCCTTCCGGGTATTCAGCCGAAACGCCGAGCGCGTCGACCACGGACGCAACGCCGTCGAGGACAGTTACAAGATGTCCGGTCGTACCCTCTTTTGCTTTGCCGTATGCGCCGTCGATCTGCTCTTTTGCGTTCATGTTGATGATGATATAATTTCCGCTCGCTTTCGCACTTGCAGAGGTCAGGTCGGACGCAGTAAGATTCTGATAACCGCCCGTTATTCCGTCAAAAGGCGTGGAGCTCTTGGCGAGCGCATTGCCGATAACGCCCTTCAGCGGGGAAAGGATCGCAGGAAGCTCCTGTATCGACATGGTCTGAGCGCTCTTGCCCTTCGTTGCGGCGGCAGCTTTCTTGTAATAATCAACGATCTGCTCTGTTGACCAGTTCGCGGGGTCGACGGTCGTCGGCTTTGTGGTCGAGGGCTTTGTCGTAGCGGGCTTAGTCGTGGAAGGCTTTGTTGTAGCAGGTTTCGTGGTAGCAGGCTTCGTGGTGGTCGGCTTCGTCGTAGATTCAACTTTTGACACGACTTTTCCGTTCTTCACGTTCCATGTGCCGTACTGATTTTTCGCAGTACCGTTGTAGGACGTGTCGAGCTTGCCGTTTTTTACATAAAACCAACCGTATTGATTTTTGGCAAGACCGGTGTAGGTTTTATCAAGCTTTCCGTTCTTAACGTAAAACCAGCCGTACTGATTTTTTGCAAGTCCTGTGTAGGTTTTGTCAAGCTTTCCGTTCTTAACGTAAAACCAGCCGTACTGATTTTTTGCAAGTCCTGTGTAGGTTTTGTCAAGCTTGCCGTTCTTAACGTAGAACCAGCCGTACTCGTTCTTTGCAAGACCTGTGTAGGACGTGTCAAGCTTGCCGTTTTTGACATAAAACCAGCCATACTCGTTCTTTGCAAGACCGGTGTAGGCTTTGTCGACCTTGCCGTTTGAATAGGCGATCCATTTTCCGTCGATCTTCTTCAGCGTCACGGACTGCGCCGCGCTCGCGGAGATTGAAGTCGGGATGCTGCTCGTCACGGTGTACGCCGCCGAAACAAAGCACGCCAGTGCAAGCATGACCGCAACGGATTTCATGATGATTCTTTTCATTCTCAACACTCCTTTTCACATGTTGTTGTACGGTAATTGTATCATCTATTTTTTAACATAAAATATTTAAAATGTTAATTTTTTTCTTCATAAGCTTTGCCCCCAGAGCTCTATTCCCGGACGAGGCTGTTTGAACAGGACGGTTTTGCCGAGCATTATGCTGACAAACAGTGCATAAACAAGGTAGATCGGGCTGAAAACCGTGATCGCAAGCAACGCGCAGACGATGTCAAATAGCCATTTTATGGATTTTTTGCAAAAACCTTTTTCACTGCGTTTTACTCGCCATATATTTATAGTTCAAAGCATCTTCTTATGATGTCGATCACGACATCCTGCTGTTCGGGGGTCATCTTGTTGTCGCTGGGCAGGCAGATGCCCCTCTGGAAAATATCTGCGCCGACGTCCACGCTCGGGACGTTCAGGTGATCCGTATCCTTGCCCCTGATGCTTCCGTTGGCTGTGACGAAAGGATTTGAAGTGTAGATCGGCTGCATATGCATCGGTTTGCAGATCGGGCGTCCCTCGACATTGAAAGCTTTCAGAGCGTCAAGGATCGCATGGGGACAAGATTTTCCATTTTCTCTCCTGTAGAGGAAGTCGCATTTGCCGCGAACCTGCGACGTCATGGCGTCGCGGTCGATTATCATGCATGAAAGCCAGTGGTTTGGACGAGTGTTCTCCTTGTCCCAGGGGTTCATCTTCACCGGCAAGCCCTTGAAGCCTTCCTCATATCGTTCGTAGAGAGCTTTTTTTTGGGCGATGTGTTCGTCAAGGTGAAACATCTGACCTCTGATAATACCTGCGATGATGTTCGACATCCTGTAGTTGTAGCCGATCTCCTCGTGCTGATACCAAACGGCGTCCTCGCGGCTCTGGGTGCTCCACTTCCGGACTTTCATGGCGGCGTCGCTGTCGTCCGTGAGAAACATTCCGCCGGTTGATCCCGTGATGATCTTGTTGCCGTTGAAGGAGATGCAGTTGAACGCGCCGATCGAGCCCGTCTGCACCCATTCTCCGTTAAGCTTATATTCCGCTCCGAGGCTTTCTGCAGCATCTTCGATGATCATTGCACCGTGCCTGTCGCAGATCGCTTTAATCTCATTCATTTTTGCAGGAGTGCCGTAGAGGTGGACGACGATGACGAGCTTTACTTCGGGATAAAGCTCGAACGCCTTTTCGAGAGCTTTCGGGCACATATTCCAGGTGTCGTATTCCGTGTCGATGAAAACAGCTTCGCCGTCCTCATAAGCGATCGGGTTTCCGCTCGCGCCGAAGGTGCAGTCCGAGCAGAATACCTTTTTGCCTCTGAGAGTTCCTTCAAAGGGCAAAGCCTTGCCGTAGAGCTTTTCCCCGGCAAGCTTTGTTGCAAGGTGCAGGGCGGAAGTTCCGGAAGAGAGCGCAACAGCGTGTTTCACTCCGACGTATTCGGCAACGGTTTTTTCGATGACGTTGATGTTTTCTCCGACGGTGCTGACCCAGTTTGTCCTGATCGCCTCGTTGACCCACTTCTGCTCATCTCCGTGCATGGTGGGGCTTGCAAGGTATATCTTCTTTTCAAAAGGCGTTATTCCCGAAAAAACAGGATCGTCAATATATTCCATAGCTCTCCTCCTGTGTTGGATCACCTTTGCGCGATTGGTTTAAACTGATCAATTGTCGATGGGGTGATAAGTCGTGACGATTTTTTCAACGAGCGTGCGGATGTCCCGTCTGTTGGAATAGGCGGCGTCCATCAGATCCTTGAGGTCTTCCAGGAAGACGTCAACGTCGAACGGGATCGGGCAGCCGATATGTATCAGCTTGTTATCGGTCTGCTTCAGGCCTTCCTCCGCCATAAGCTTTTCTTCGTAAAGCTTTTCGCCCGGTCTGAGCCCGGAATAAACGATCTTGATGTCGATGTCCGGCCTCAAGCCCGAAAGCTTGATCATGTTCCTTGCAAGGGTATCGATCTTGACGGGGCTGCCCATGTCGAGGACGAAGATTTCCCCGCCCTTTGCGTAAATTCCCGCGAGAAGCACAAGGCTCACTGCCTCGGGGGTAGTCATAAAGTAGCGGATGATGTCGGGGTGCGTGACCGTGATGGGGCCGCCTTTTTCGATCTGTTTTTTAAAGACAGGGATGACCGAGCCGTTGCTGCCCAAGACGTTTCCGAACCGAACGGCGACGAATTCCGTCCTGATGTCCTTTATCGTTGCGGGATCGATGACAACACAGTCCTCGTCGCCTTCGTGGGTAAAGAGCTGGGGGATCTCGTCGGCTTTGCCGTCTTTGATCTTCTTGTCGAACGCCTGGATAATCATTTCGCAAAGCCTTTTGCTCGCGCCCATGATGTTGGTCGGGTTGACGGCTTTGTCGGTGGAGATGAGCACAAATCGCCGGCATCCGTTGAGCATCGCCGCATATGCCGTCTTGTAAGTTCCGACGGCGTTGTTCTTGATCGCTTCGCAGGGGCTGTCCTCCATCAATGGAACGTGCTTGTGCGCCGCGGCGTGGTAAACGATCTCGGGTCTGTATTTTCCGAAAACGTCAAGGAGCTTTCTGCTGTCGCGCACGGATCCGATGATGACCTTCAGGTCGAGCTCCGGATGCTTCTCCCTGAGTTCAAGCTGGATGTCGTAAGCATTGTTTTCGTAAACGTCAAAGATAATGAGAGTTTTCGGCAGGTTCGGAGCGATCTGTCGGCAAAGCTCGCTTCCGATCGATCCGCCGCCGCCGGTCACGAGGACTGTTTTGCCCTTCAGGAATGCGGAAGTTTCCTTCAGATCGTTATGGATCGGGTCTCTGCCGAGCAGGTCTTCGACCGAAACGTCCTTGAGCTGGTTGAGCGAAACCTCGCCCAGGACAAATTGGTAGATGCCGGGAAGCTGTTTGACCTCGCAATCCGTTTCGTTGCAGATGTTGAGGATATCGCGCTTTTGTTCCGCCGTTGCGCTGGGGATGGCGATGAATATCTTCTCGACGTTATATTTTTTGGCGTTGGCGACGATGGTGTCGCGCCCGCCGACGATGGGAACTCCGTCCATCTGCCTGAACCATTTGTCGGGATCGTCGTCGATGATGCAGACGACCTTCTGGTTCGTCTCCTTCGCGTGCATGAGGTCGCGCATGATGATGCGTCCCGCCGCTCCGGCGCCGATGAGCATGACTCTCTCTTTCTTGAACTTGCGTTTTCTTATCGCCGTTTTCATCATCAGCAGAAATCTGTAAGAAAACCGTCCCGCAAACAGCATAAAGAACTGGAAGATCGCTCCCCAAATATAATACGAGAGCGGCATCCTCTGGAACACCGTAATCGCAAAAGAATAAGCAACCGAGGCAACGACGGAGAATTGGAAGGTTTTCATCATCTCAACGTGCCCCGCATATTGCCAAAGGCTGTGATACAGCCGCATTCTTTCAAAAACGATGATGCACACCAATGCATACACAGAGATGGAGCAAAGATATGCGTGAAGGTGATCCGGTCTGATCCTGCTTGCGACGAAGTCGGACCTTCCCCACAGCGCAAAGAAGTATGCGGCGTGGATCGCAACGAAATCGTAAAACGCCATCGCCAGGACAAGTATCCTGCGTTTTGTCGACTTTTGAAGTTTATATCTTCCTTTATTATTGACTGAACTCATTTTTGCACCTCGCGGCAACCATCGATTTAAGGGTTGTTTTTTAACTATTTATGTCAAAGGGGTCTGTGTTCAGATTTTTGAGCTCTTTTTGTTCTTCAGCTTATTGAAGAAAAAGCGCTTTGCGTCGTTTCCCTTATCTAAAATTGTTTCAATACTTTTTAAATAATTGCACATCAAATTCCTATCGTAAATAATAACATAATTCGACATGAATGTCAAACAAGATCGTAACTGTTTGTCGAAAAACAGCTTCGTTTTGGAAAAAGGCAAATCGGGCGCAAAAAGCGAGAAATTGATCGGAAATAAGCCGTAGCAACATCCGGCATTTAGTTCGCGCCTTGACGACCTAATAAATTGCGTCTTAAAAGGAAAAACGCAGGCTTCTCGGCTGAATTCAACCGATTGCCTGCGTTAAAGATTAAGTTGTAATCTGATTTACAATCCCTGCGTCTTTCCTGTCACAAGCTTGTGAGTGACTGAGAGATTGTGGTCATGTTTTAAATTTCCAATAATACTTGAATTGCGATTTGATAATCACAATATGAAAAACAACCCCTCAGTCAGCATACGCTGACAGCTCCCCTTACACAGGGGAGCCGAGAATAGGAAATGACGGCATGGATGCAACGTCACGTTGCTTAGTACCAGATCCAGCCGAAGAGGACGATTTTTATTATCCACTGGATGGCGGAGAATTGGACTGTTACTGTGCAGGTGTCGGAGACAGTGTTGCCGTTGGAGTCGGTTACAGTAACCGTGATAACTGCCGAGCCGGGAGTGAAGCCGAAGGTCTTGTTGCTCGTCACCCTGCCGCTGTTGTCAACGCTGACTGCAGACGGGTTTGATGATGAGTAGGTTACATCGTATTTTGCACCCTCATCAGCTTTGATCTGCGGTGTGAGCGTTGCGGAGGATTTGTAGCCGACCGTCATGTCGCCGATAGAGACGGATTTGACTTTCAGATCTTGTTGCGTAAGCTTCGGGATGGATTCCGTTCTCATCGTTGCTCCGCAAACAGCGCAGTAAAGCTCTTTTGTGCCTTCGCTTGTCAGGGTCGGCTGTACTGTTACTATCCACTCGCCTGCGGTGTGGCCGAGGGCATTAACGTACTTCGTCTCTCTGCCCAGTTCAGTGCCGCAGACAGTGCAGTAAACAACTTCGTCATAGCTGCCCCTTGCAGTACAGGACGGAGAAACCTCTTTTTCTTTTACTGCCTGTCCGGGGATGTGGTCGTGTTCAGGTGTTGAGCCGCCAAATTCCTGCGTAAATGTTTCTGAAATCGTTATTCCGGCGTAGTTTTTTACGTTGTTGATTGTGGCTGTGCTTACTTGTGCGTTTGCATCTGTCGGAACGAATTTGAATACGCTTGCATAATATACGCTGCTGTCTGCTCCGCTGACTTCTTTGTTGACAGGTGTGATAGTTCCCGAAACAGTAGCGTTTCCGTTTTTGAAAACTACGTTTGAGCTGTTAACGCTTGCAATATCCATGTACTGGCTGAAGGTGATAATATATCCGTCTTCGCCTTTTTCAACGCTCTTGACTTCGGGGGATTGTGTTGTTACGAGCGGGATTGCGACTTCCGTCCATTCGGGCGGTACCTGCATCCAGTCGGAATATGCGGCTTCATATCCGCTCTTTGTTACTTTTATGCGCCACATTCCTTCCGTTACGTCCCAGTGATATGCGCCCATTTCGTCCGTTATCTGCGGGTTTTCCTGTTCGTAGGGGTTTGCGTCCCACGGGATCGCGTGTTCGCCGTCCTGATAGCAGATGATTACGCTTGCGCCTTCTACTCTGTTGGATTTTACTGCTTCGTAGACGTAACCTGACGGGTCGATGAGGTAATTGATTTTTGCACATTCGACAGGCACTTTTGCTCCGTCGATTTCAAGTCCGAGTTCTCCGGGAGCGTAGCTATGGTTACTCGGATCAAACCAACCTGACGCAACCCAGCAACCTGTAGCGGAATCATACGTTGCAGAGATAGATTTTGTTACACCGTTCTTTGTGCTTGTGACCTTCAAGGAAGAAACATTTTTATTAAGCTTTACGTTAAATACAAAATTGTTTGAGGGTACTATGGTGAGATTTTTGGTCTTTGATGTAAGCAAATTGATAGTATTTCCGCTGTGGGTGAGTGTAAACTCTACCGGGAAGATCGCTCCCACATCATAGGTCACAACTGCAGAAGCAGATTTGCTTTCCTCGTTCTTTGTCACAACAGCTTTGATCGTATGATCGGAGTGGTTTGCGGGATTGTTAAGCGTTACTGTTGTTTTCCACTGTCCGCGCGAATCGCTTTTTGCCGTAGCGAGCAAAGTCTCGCCATCGTAAATGCTGATTTCCGTATTCGGATTTGCCACGCCGTACACTGCAAAGTCGGGAGTATCGGTCAAAGGCTGGCAGTGGATCGTGACGTATGGAGAACCGTCAACGGCGACAAACATGATGTCGTTTTCTTCGGCGTAAGTCTGGGCATATGAACCGGGAACGCCGAAAATCACCATGTCATCAGGGCAATTATCAAATGCTTCAATGCCAATATATGTAACACTCTCGGGAATCGTTACGCTTGTTAAACCGATGCAATCGGAAAATGTATACCAGCCAATGCTCGTTACGCTGTCGGGGATTTCTATGCTTGTTAAGCTCGTGCAATATGCAAATGTCATGTCGCCAATGCTCGTTACGCTGTCGGGAATCTCGATGTTTGTTAAACCGGTGCATCCTGCAAATGCACTATCGCCAATGCTCGTTACGCTGTTACCGATCGTAAGGCTTGTTAAACCAAGGCAATCGCAAAATGCCCAATCGCCAATGCTCGTTACGCTGTCGGGGATTGTTATGCTTGTTAAACCGGTGCAATATGCAAATGCAAACCAGTCAATTCTCGTCACGCTGTCGGGGATCTCGATGCTTGTTAAACCGGTGCAACCTTCAAATGCCTCATAGCCAATGCTCGTCAAGCTGTCGGGGATTGTGAATGACGTTCTTGCGTTACCAATAGGATATTGTATAAGCTCTGTTTTGTCTTTGTTATACAAAACGCCGAATTCATCGGAGCAATAGTTCTCGTTGTTCTTATCAACTGTAATGCTTGTTAAGCTTTTGCAATACTCAAATGCACTACTACCAATGCTCGTT
>JAFTCG010000060.1 GCA_017454815.1 Clostridia bacterium | reverse complement strand
TACGGCAGCAGCCGAGTGGACGGTTATTACTCCCGCAACATGTACTGCAACAGGTACAAAAGTTAAGTATTGTACTGTATGTGATGCAGTTGTTGAAACCGAAACAATCGCAATGATCCCGCACACTTGGGACGACGGCGAGATCACAACTCAGCCGACATGTACAGATACAGGCGTTAAAACTTACACATGTACAGTCTGCGGCGCAACTCAGACTGAAGAAGTTGCAGCCCTCGGACATGATTACGTTGGAGTTACAACAGCTCCGACTTGTACAGAACAGGGATATACAACATATACATGTTCACGCTGTCCTGACAGCTACGTTGATGATTATGTAGCGGCAACAGGCCATACAGCAGTAGTTGACGCGGCAGTTGCTCCGACTTGTACAGAAACCGGTCTTACAGAAGGCTCGCATTGTTCAGTTTGTAACGCAGTTCTCGTTGCTCAGGAAGTAGTTCCGGCAACAGGCCATACTGCAGGCGAAAGGACGATCGAAGAAGTTGACGGCGTTGACAAGTACGTCACAAGATGTACAATTTGCGGCGACATTGTAACAGTTGAAGAGATTCCGATGGCTGATTACACCGCTCTTAACGCAGCAATCGCCAGAGCAGATGCCCTTAATCCTCTTGAATACTATGATGATATGAGCGCAATAACGATCGCAGTTGACTCCGTTGTCGAAGGACTCAACGAAACACATCAGGATGAGATTGACGCTCTTGCGGCTCTCATCAATGATTCTATCGACAGCCTCCAGAAGATAACATCTCTCATGGTTGTAAACAGAGCTACCGTTAAACAGGTTGACGATACGATCACCGTTATGATTAACGAGGGCGCTGTTAACACTGCTCTTTCGACCACACTTTCAAACGGCGACACCATCTCGATCACCAATACTGAAAATCTCTCTGTTTCCAAAGACGGAAGATACGTTGCCAAAACAAACGCAAGTGCAACGATGACTCTTGAGGACGGCAGATCCTACAACCTCGTTTTCAAACCGTTCGCCCTCGACATCACTGCTGACGGTCTCAGAACGATGTGCGTTGATACCTCAACGATCGTAGTTGATAATGACGCAAGAACGATCACAATGACGTCCGTCAACAAGGCAACATACGTTGTCATCTACAATTCGATCAACGGCGCTCCGATCACGATCGACGGTGCAGAACTCTATTCAACCTACAGATATAAGATCGAGAAACCCACTTCGCAAAAGGTTGAAACAACTCTTACCGTCAAAGGTATAGATTATGCTCTGACAGTATTCTTTGCTCCGTATTTCCAGGCTGAAGCCTCCGAATTGAGGACATTGTATGTCAAGACCGAAACGATCGAAATCGATAACATCGAAAGAACGATCTCGATGCATTCCAACGATAACGTAACTTCGGCTGTTATCTACAACTACTACAGTTCTAGCAAAGCCAATATGCCCATCACGATCGAAGATGCCGAGCTCTACTCAACCTACAGATGGAAGATCGAAAAGCCCGAAGACCGTGTCTTTGAATCCACAATGGACATCAACGGAATCGAGTATGCGCTTACCGTCTACTTCGACGAAGTTCTCACCAGAAAAGACGTAACATACGAGATCGACGGCGATAACGTCATCATCAGAAGTATCACGGTCGATAATTCCGAAGTAACTGTTCCCGCAACGATGACTATCGGCGGTAAGACTTACAACGTCGTTGTCGGCAAAGTTGAGCTTCAGTTGGCGGAAGACGGCTACTATGATCCGGTAGGCGGCATCTTCTATAACAACAAGAACCTTTCAAAAGTTATCTTTGCAGATGGCGTAACGGTTGAAGACGGCGATGCAGAATACATGTTCGCAAACTCCTCCGTTCAGGAAGTTGTAAACCTTCCCGAAGGCATCACGGATATGTACGCTTGCTTCTACAACTGTACATCTCTTACGACAGTCAGCTCTGTCCCGAGCACAGTTACCGAACTCGGCTTTGCGTTCAACAGATGCCGTGCTCTTACAGGCGACCTCACGATCTATGCAGAAGGCATCACGTCTATCAACAAGAACGACTTCAGATTCGCCGGACAGAACAGCGGTCTCACGATCCATGCAACAGGAGACACCTATACGGCAATCGCTGAAAAAGGCGCTCTTGGCGCAAACGTCAACCTTGTTGAATTCTGAAAAGCTTGATGTAACTGAATAAATCAAATCGGATTTTCCGGCGAGGCTAAAAACCTCGCCGGTTTTTCATTTTAAGAGCGGCGAAACCCTCGCCTCTGAAGTTCTTCCGATAAGGTGAAAAAACCACCATCCAAAGGGGGGGAGAAACTTAAGGCTAATATACACATAAGTTGCTATCCCAAAACGACGGTGGCCATTGCGATTTCGTTTTTTTATACATCTCAACTCTAAGACTGTTTTGATAACTTTTCAAAATATTTTAGTGGATGATATCATTTTTTGAAAAATGTTGAAATATGTTGGAATTTGTATTATTATAAATAAGGAATCAAATCCTGAGATCCACAATTGTGAACAAGTAGTTTTTTATAATATAATACGCAGGAGAAGCATATGTCAAACAAACCTTCTTTCAGTAAAAACCGAGCCGCTATACGACGATTCAAACGGCTGTTGAAGCGTTATAATGCTTTGCAGAACGTTCCGGATTCATATCAAAAGGAAATAATCGACGCCCAGAACAGAGCCATTGAAGAACAAATGGATCGCAGGCTCTCTTCAATCAAAGCCGACGAGCTGAAGAAGTATCGGACAGGCGCGAGGATACAGCCGATCAGCAATTACAGCATAAAACAGATTTACAACATGCCCGTCAGCCGCCTCGCGAACATAAAGGGGATAGGGCCCAAATCCGCGAACACAATAAAAAACTGCGTGAACACCTATGTAAGCGACCTTCGGCAAAACGAGAGGCTTAATCTTTCGCCGGACAGCAAGTCGATTTACACTTCAAAGCTTGTAAAATCGGTTTATCAATATGATAAGCTCAATCAGATCGCCGAAGAAGGACGCAGTATCAAAGATGAACTTCCTGACGAAAAAGAGCTGATCAAAAAAGCGAAAGCCGCGGCGCATCCTGTTCGTTGGGCTTTTAGCGAGGACAAGGAAACTGCTCTGGAGCACATGAACGACATTCACAGGATACTTGAATCTTCGCTTGTGACTCAGATCGATCAGCTTGAAGCAAAACGCTCCAAAGCGCTGAAAGCTGCGCACGATGAGTATTGGAAATCATTCAGCGACGACCCGGCGAGGTTTCACTCTCTGATCGAGGATTGCAATTCCAAACAGCCACAAAAAGGCAAGAGAGTCGAAGATAAATCATATCTTGACATCTTTGACGCCCAGCTTCGCTATCAGATAGAGCGCGTCGAGCTGAACACCGAAGGGCTGAAGTGTGTTCTTCGTCCTTACCAGACTTTTGGCGTGAAATATATCCTGAGCCGTGGGAATGTGCTCCTCGGCGACGAAATGGGCTTGGGAAAAACAATTGAAGCGATCGCCGCCATAGTTTCGCTTAGAAACAGCGGAGAAACACATTTTGTCGTCGTTTGCCCCGCAAGCGTGCTGATAAACTGGGAACGTGAGATTTCAAAACATTCCGACCTGAAAGGTTATGTCCTCCACGGATCGAATTATAACGAAAATTTCCAAAGCTGGATCGAAAACGGCGGTGTAGCCATCACCAACTTTGAGAACACTTCGCGTTTTGAATATGACGGAGTGATACCGCTCACCGTTGTTGACGAGGCTCATTATATCAAAAACTATAACGCCGAAAGAACGAAAAACACCGTTATGATTCTGAACCGTTCAAAGCGAAGACTGCTGATGAGCGGTACACCTTTGGAAAACAAACTGGAAGAAATGGTTGCGCTCATTAATCTATTACAGCCCGAAATTGTTGGAAAGATATACAAGCTCCCACAGCCGATCGATCAGCAATCCTTCAGGCGAGTTGTTGCGCCCGTCTATTTCAGAAGGACAAAGGATGCCGTCTGGAAAGAAATGCCAGATCTTCAAGTAGTCGAGGACGTTTTGGAGCTGACTCAGGCTGAAAGAAATCTATATTCCGAATGCGTCATGCAAAGGACGATGGCGGCGTTTGCAAAGATGAGGCAGATCTCATTTTTGGTCGATAATGATGACGATTCGTCAAAGCTTCGAAGAATCAAGGAAATATGCGAACAATCCTTCGAGAACTCAAGAAAAGTGATCGTCTTTTCGTTTTACCTTGACACGATCGAAAGAATACAGAGCATGATGGGCGAAAACGCTTTCGGGCCGATCACGGGCGCGATCTCTCCCGAAAAACGTCAGCAGATCATCGATGAGTTTTCCGAAAAAGACGGGGGAGCCGTGCTGATGTCGCAGATCATTGCCGGAGGAACGGGGCTGAACATTCAAAAGGCAAGCGTGGTGATAATGTGCGAGCCGCAGTATAAACCGTCGATCGAAAACCAGGCGATCGCAAGAGCGTACAGGATCGGTCAGACCTCCAACGTCACCGTTTACAGGCTGATCGGAGAAAAAACCGTTGACGAAAGGATCCTTCAGATACTCAAAGAAAAGCAGGCTCTGTTTGATTCTTACGCCGACAAGTCCGATAGCGGCGAACAAAGCATCCAACTCAACGAGAAAGAGCTCGCCGAACAGGAATTCAATAACAGTGCGTTATAATTATATAACATTAAAGACGGCAGTTTTCTTGCGAAATACTGCCGTCTGTCTTTTTGAATTGCGGTTAAAAAAACTATCTCATGTTTTTCGTTGCAATCAGTTTTTGTGATTTGCCAGCGCAGTGCCGGCGAGCTCACCGAGCGTTTCCTGCCCCAATGCGCTGAAATGCCCTTCGACAAAGGGATTCATGTATTTTGGCTCTTTGTACATTTCCGCCGCCTTGTCGGTCAGCATCACGAAATCGGGATCGTTCCGGCAAAGCTCGCCTTGCGCGTTCATGATTTCAAAATCACGCTCATCGTTGGTGAATCTGCCGACTTGGATAACGCAAAAACGTGTTATGCCGACGTCTTTTTTCAGACTCTCTGCGAGCGATTTGAGTCGAGCTTTATACTCCTTGGCGCAGCAACCTTCGATTGCGTCGCTCTCGCCCTGAAGCCAGATCAGGAAAACGTTTTCGACGTCATAAGTTGATTTCGCTTTTTTGATCGCGGTAAGGGATTTGGTTTTCAAAGCATTGTAGATAGCCTTTTTTGGGAGCCAGTCGGAAACGACAGTGCTGCCCTTTGCGGCGTGAACGGCCAGAACAGTTTTGCCTGTTTTCTTGATATAAGCGCGGCAAAAGGACGGCACCATATTCGTGTGTCCGTAACATGACGAGCCGAGTACGTTGTCGGAATGCCAAACAGACAGATTCGTGTTCTCTAAAATGGGATAGCCTGCAGTACCGTCAAAACGTATGTCCTCGCCGACGGGGTTTTTTAGCGGCGCAAAGGTGTCGTTCAGGTATTTGTATTCAAATGCGTTTTCGACGGCTTCGCTTTCCGACAGCTTTTCCGTTTGACCCTGCATATTGCTCTGCCCCGCAAAAATCAGAATATCCATACTTTTATCCCTTTACAAGAAGCGTTTTGATGTTTTTGTTGTTCTTCATGTCGTCGAATGCTTCGTTGATTTTTGAAACAGGGTATTGATTCGTTCCGCTCTTGATCAAATCATAAAGATCAGGGTGGTCTTCAAGGAATTTTAGGTATGATCTGACATCGACCATCGAATACTGTGACGATCCGATGATGTGGAGCGCCTTGAAGGTGATGATCTGCGGCTGGATCTCGATCCCGCCCGAAGCGCTGTATTGACCGGGGATGAGGTAAACGCCTCTGTTACGGAGGATCTCCATACCCTGCACAACAGCCTTCGGCGCGCCCGAAGCTTCAAAGCAAAGGTCAACTCCAAGACCACCGTTCGCTTTTTTGAGCTCGTCGAGCACTGCTTCTTCGCCCTGCTCGGAAAGGCAGAAAACTTTGTCTGCGCCGAATTTCATCGCAAGTTCTTCCCTGTACTGATGCTTGCTTGCTGTGACGGCATAAACGGTTTTAACGCCAATCTTTTTTAGATACAATAAAGCGAACATGCCGACGGGGCCGAGCCCCTGGACAACTGCTGTGCCAATGCTTTTGATGTCAACGCCTGCCTGCTCGGCGAGAGAGAATGCGTGGATCGCCGTAGGTCCGGGGCAGGCAAAAGCCGCCGCCGCAACGGGATCGACAGTGTCGGGGATTTTGATGAGATTTGTCAGGGGAGTAAAGTTTACCTCCGAATATCCGCCGTAAAGGTAGGGCGCAACGCCTATATCGCCACCGTTTGTGACCTGCATGTTGACGCAGTTTGCGTCGTCGCCGCTCTTGCAAAGGAGGCATTCTCCGCAGGGAACAGCGATGTCGGCTATGACGTTGTCGCCGACCTTAAGCCCGTATTTTTCGCCTTCCGCTTCGTCGCAGGCGTCGAGCTTGCCAATGAATTCATGACCGATTATCGCAGGATAACCGACGGCAAGTTTTCCCCTGTGGATGTGTACGTCCGTTCCGCATACGCCGCTTGCGATGAGCTGTGAGCGGCCGTATCCCGACGGCGCCGAGACAACGTCAAACTCCCTTACGTCAAAAGGTTTGTCAGGTCCCATAAATACTGCTGCTTTTGCTTTCATGATAACTATCTCCTTATTTTTCAATTTTAACAGTAAAATGTTTTTTATAGTTTTCCGCTATTTTGCCGATCTCTTCGGCAGTCAGCGGTTTTGTGTTTTCATAGGGGTATTTCATCCCCAAAGCTTTATATTTTCCGCTTCCGAGGCGGTGAAACGGCAACAGATCGACTTTTTCAACTCCGAGAGAGAGCAGCTGTTTTATCATACTTTCGACATATTCGCCACCCGTGTTAAAGCCGGGGATAAGCGGTATCCTGATGCTGAACTCCCACCCGTTTTTGCCGACGCGCCTGATGTTTTCGCAAACCTGATCGAAGCTGCCTTTTATTACGTTTTTGTAGTCGTCCTCGTTTGCGGCCTTGAAGTCGATGAAAAACCTGTCGCAGTAGTCGGCAACTATTTCAAACGATTCAAACGGTACGCAGGCGGAGGTGTCGATTATGACGGATATGCCGTCATGCTTTATTCGCTTTGCGAGCGCCGCTACACCGTTCGGATCAAGGAGCGGCTCGCCGCCGCTGATCGTGAGCCCGCCGCCGCTTTCGAGATAAAAATCCCTGTCGGCGAGGACTTCCTTTGCAATATCTTCGACCGTCATCATCTTTCCGCAGTCAACTCTCTTACCGGTGAGGGGATAGCAGAGCGTCTGCGGCTGAGACGACCAGGTTTCCGGGTTGTGGCACCATGGACATCGGAGGTGACAGCCTTTCAAAAAAACTGTTGTGCGGATGCCCTCGCCGTCGCCCGTTGAAAAATGCTGGATCGACGACACGTTAAGATTTGTTTCCATTATCTCACTCCTGCTGTGTACGGTTGAGAATGTCTTCCTGAACATCCCTGCCGAGCGTCACATAGAATGCCGAGAATCCCGACACCCTGACGACAAGATCTCCATATTTTTCGGGGTGTTCCATTGCGTCGATGAGCGTTTTGCGCGAGGTTGCGTTGATCTGCATTTCCTGGCCGCCCTTTTTCATGTAAACTTTTATCAGCGAAAGGAGTTTTGTGCGTTTTTCCTCGCTGAACATTGACGGAGAATACTTCTGATTTATGACAGAACCGGTTGCAACTTTCGTGTAATCCGGCTTCGTGATGCTCAGTACGGTTGTGGTTGAACCGTTCACGTCGCGGCCGTAGGTCGGAGAAGCTGCATCGGAAAGAGGCTCTCGTTCCTTGCGACCGTCGGGCGTGGCTTGAATAATCTTGCCCGCGTTGATGTTTGCAGTGTTCGCCGCCATGGCAACGTAAACACCGCCGCCGTCGGGGGTTTTGAACTTGTCAAATTCGTTCGCGAGGAAATCGAGGAACCATACTGCATATTTGTCAACAAACGGATCGTTGTTGCCGTATTTCGGAGCGGCAAGAAGCTTCTTCCTCAAATCTTCATAGCCTTCAAAATTGCTGTCCAATGCGTCACGAAGCTCTTCAAGCGTTGCCTGATTATCGACGAAAACGACTTTTTCTATCGCCGCGAGCGAATCGGCAGTCGTGCCGACTCCCATAAGGCAGACACCGTGAGCGGACGGATATTTGCATCCGCCGTTGTGCATGTCAAGACCTCTTTCGATGCAGGTGCTGTCGAAGCAGGAGAGGAAAGGATCGGTAAAGTTCTTTTCGTTGATATACATATTTTTGGCGTAAAAAGAAGTCATATATTTCTTAACGCCGACGGATAACTGCTTTTCAAATTTTTCAATAAAGTCGTCCATACTCTTGATTTCGGAAAGCTCTCCCGTTTTAACTCCGACGGATATGCTGAAATCACCCTGTCCGTTATGGAAAATGTATTCAAAATATCTCGGCGTATCAAAACGTCCGTCCGACCAGGGCATCTGCTTTCCCGTGATGAAGTTTTCGATACAGCCGACCATGCAGTAGTCGCTGACGTCTTTTTCATCATAGCCGTATCTCAGGAGCGCTTTTTTGTTGACTTCGTCGTTCATCAGCGCGGGGTAGCCGAGCCCCGTGCCGATCACTTTGAGACATTCGTCAAGGAATTCGTCGGGCGTGTTTTCGCATATTCTCGCGGAAAGGTTAGGCCCCGGGATATTGCAGTTTTTGACGGCTTCGAGGATGCAGTAGCTCAGTTCGTTGACTTCACAGTTGCCGTCGACGTCGCTGCCACCGATGCAGATGTTGACAACGTCATCGTATTCAACGCCGTCACAGACGTTTTTGTATTCGAGGATTTTTATGAAAACGTTTTCAAGCAGCTCCACGGCTTTGTCTTTTGTAATTCTGCCGCTGTTTACGTCGGAAACGTACAGGTCGTACAAATACTGATCCATCCTGCCAAGCGCCATCGCCAGCCTGCCTTCCATAACAAAGCAGGTGTGCAAAAGCCATATAAGCTGAAGCCCCTGGGCAAAAGTTTCGGGGGCGTTTTCGGCGATGAAGGAACAGTTGTCACAGATAAACTGCAGTCTTTCACTGTCATAGCCGTCGCTGCCAAGCAGCTCTTTTGCGCTGTTAGCATTATTTTTTGCGAACGCCTTGAAGCCGAGCATAGCTGTTTTCATGTTTTCGAGAGTTTCCTGCTTTTCGGGATCATCTTTGTGGTTTTTGAGAGATTTTTCAATTTCATTCAGTATTCCGGATATACCGACTTTTATAAAATGACGGTAATCGGGAGCATAGTGATCCCAATTCTGAAGGAAATTCCGCGTACCGAAAGCCTCGTTCAAGTTATATGCTTCCAGCCTGTGCGGAAGGTCTACTTTTGCATAAAGGCTTCTCTGGCAACCTGCTATCAGATCGTTTTTATAGATAT
>JAFTCG010000059.1 GCA_017454815.1 Clostridia bacterium | reverse complement strand
AGGAATACTGGTTTGATGAACCCACGAAGGTCAAGGACTGGATCAACAATTTGAGGAGTGCCATAAAGTGATACCTATCCGTAACATATACTATATGCTTTCGTATGCCTTCAAAATCTTGAATGAGCAGGGCTACAAAAGCATTGAGACGGAACAATTTGATAATGTTGCGGAGCTTTGTGCGGCAATCCTTTCAAAAGGAGTGTCGCTCCAGCTAAAACGCGGTCTTGGCCGTGAATACATTGAGAACACTGAGCCGCTTTCATCGTTGCGAGGAAGGATCGAGATATCCGAATCCATCAAAACACGCAGCTTGATGAAAAGACAGCTTGTCTGCTCGTATGATGAGTTTTCAGAGAACTCATACATGAACCGTATTATAAAAACGACTATGGAGCTTCTGCTTCGTGCGGATATTGCAAAATCACGAAAAAAGGAACTCCGTAAATTACTCGTCTTCTTCGGCGATGTGGATATGTTGGATATTCATACTATCAACTGGAAGATACAGTACAACCGCAACAATCAGACGTATCGGCTGCTGATTTCAATATGTTATCTTGTCATCAAAGGACTGCTGCAAACTAATTCTGACGGCACGACGAGGATGATGGATTTCCTTGACGAGCAGCGAATGAGCCGTTTGTATGAGAAGTTTATCCTTGAATATTACATAAAAGAATGTCCACAGGTCAAGGCGTCGGCGTCGCAGATACCATGGGCGCTGGATGACGGGTTTGGAACGATGCTGCCCGTGATGCAAAGCGATATTATGCTCAGAAAAGGCGATACCGTCCTTATTGTCGACGCGAAGTATTATTCTAAAACAACGCAGACGCAGTACAACGTCCACACGCTTCATTCAAACAACCTGTATCAGATTTTCACTTACGTAAAGAACAAGGACACAGAGCTTGTCGATAGGCCGCACACGGTTTCGGGAATGCTTCTGTATGCCGCAACGGATGAAGATATTCAGCCAAACAATACGTACCAAATGAGCGGCAATAAAATCAGCGTCAGAACACTTGATCTGAACTGCGATTTTTCTCAAATCAGAAGGCAGCTGGATGCAATAGTACAGGAACATTTTTCGATAGATTGACAATGATAACATTTTTGAGGGTTTTCAGAATTTGGAAGGTGGAACGATGAACAAATACAGTGGTAAAGACATTAAAATTCGTAACAGCACAGTTGACTTTCTTGTTTTCACAAAAGATTCAAAAAGCGAAGGGATCGAAGTCAGAGTACAAGACGGCGACGTGTGGCTGACACAAAAAGCAATTGCACAGCTTTTTGACATTGACCGAAGCGTGGTGACAAAACATCTGAAAAATGTTTTTCAAAGCGGTGAATTAGACGAAAATCAAACTTGTGCAAAATTTGCACAAGTTGCCGATAACGGTAAGACTTATAACTATAATTTTTACTCTTTGGCTGCAATAATTTCTGTCGGATACCGCATCAACTCATCACGTGCGACGCAATTCAGACAATGGGCAACAAAGATTCTTGAATCGTTCACAAAGCAGGGATATGTTCTTGATAAAAGCCGGTTGATCAATGGGCAAATATTCGATGAGGATTATTTTGATCACCTCATTTCCGAGATACAAGAGATTAGAGCCAGTGAGCGCAGGTTCTATCAAAAAATCACCGATATTTATGCAACCTCTGCGGACTATTCTGTTGACAGTCCGATCACTAAGGATTTTTTTGCTGCGGTTCAGAACAAAATGCATTACGCCGTTCACGGGAACACTGCTGCCGAAGTCATAATGGAAAGAGCTGACCATACAAAAGAACATATGGGTTTGACTTCCTGGAAAAACGCTCCGAAAGGAAAGATCGTCAAAGCAGATGTCAGTATCGCCAAAAATTATTTATCGCACGATGAACTTACGGAACTGAACGAAATCGTGACAATGTATTTGGATTATGCAATTCGTCAAGCAAGAAGGCATATTCCGATGACTATGATGGATTGGTCGTCAAAGCTTGATGCGTTTCTTCAATTCAATGATGCTGAAATTCTCAATGATAAAGGCAAGGTAACAGCTGCAATTGCTAGGGAGTTTGCCGAAAGTGAATTCGAACAATACAGAGTAATTCAGGATCGTCTTTATCAAAGCGATTTTGATCGACTCACATCCGAAGCGGAAAGCACAAAAGAATAAACTAAACTTCATACGGCATGGTAATAAACGGTCACAGGGTTTAAGTAAGAGGAGACTGAGCGTAGTGTTTAACATGAAGATTGAACGACAATTGAATTTGAAAGATAGAACTTTATTGCTTGGTATTCCAAATTGCGATATTATTCCCAAAGTTGTTGTGATTAACAAATTGGAATATAAAGTGTTGGGTGTGTCTTCCGGCATAAAACCACCGTATTTGTCACTTGAAATCGAAAGAACAAATTTACGTTTATCAAAGCATATAATAGTTGGTCATTAAAACCTGATAATGTCCCGTTACATACAAACTACCGTGAGGTGATTTTTGTGGATAAGTACTTGGAAATAAAAACAGAATACGAAGGAGAGACAGATGACAGCTACGGAAAAGAAGCTATCGAAACTATCCTCAAGGCGATGGAAGACCACAGAGACGAGCTTGTAGTTATCGTCGCCGGCTACACGGGACTGATGCATAAATTCATCGAGTCAAATCCCGGTCTTTCTTCACGCTTCAGCAAATATTTTGAGTTCCCCGACTATACAGGCGAACATAAAATCGGGCTTTCCTTTCAACGCAGTCGAAACACTCAACGATAAGAACAAAACCGAAGAATATCTTGCAGAGCTGCGTCTTCGCGCAAAGCAGTGTGAAACGGAAAAATCGCAGCTCGAACAACGTATAAATGAATTGATCGAAGGTGTAACAAATGGCTGATCATCAATTTCAGGAAAAAGGTCAGGCGCTGCGCTCCGGCTTTTTTGACCGTGACGCATTCAAGCAAAAAGGACGCTCTGTGCTTGTATTGAAAACAGCTGTTGCCGGTTTGTATTATCACGTTGACAGCAACAGCGACGAGGGACGTGAGCTTCTTGAAGCGCTCACCCCCGGAACAGAACTTCATCTGTTTCGTGACACGGACAACGAGCACGATCAATGGGCGATATCGGTCTATACTACGGACAATCGGGAGCTTGGTTACGTGACACGCTTCAAAAACGAAACGATCTCACGCCTGATGGACTACGGCAAGGTATTTCACGCCTACGTTGACGAGCAGCCTGAACAGCCGAAAGATTTTACGGAAGAGAGAAGAACACGCACGCCGACAGAGGACTACAAACTCCCCTTCTCGATCTATATGGACGACTGATAATTTCAGTTTTTTGTTAAACAGAAGATAGGTAACGAATCATGAAACGCATTGAAGCGATTCATTATTTTGCAAGGGAGTATTTATATTTATTTATAAATCCCAACACAAAGCTCAGCAGACTTAAATCGGGGTTCGCTGAAAGATGCGCCGATCTGGGGCTTGAAAACGATAACGGAAAAAGTTTTATCGAAAAGTATACAGAAGACGCTTTCTACAAAAGCGAATCATTAAAACTTATAATCGAAACGGTCGACAATGTTGATCTTCTCGGATCGGCAATATATTCTCATTGGTATTATGATATAAATAATCCTGAGCTTTTCCTGTCAGATCAAGATCGTATATGGTATATGCATGCTTTTTCACGGTTAATGGAGATCACTGATAAAGTAAAAGATGGAGCTGATGAGAAAAAGGATCTTTCTTTAAATGATGATTGTTTTGAGTATTTGATTTGCAACGAATACAACAAAACTGTTTTCAACAAGCTGTGCAAAGCTCTTGAAGAGGATATCCCGAATTTACGAAAAAGCGATCTATTGACAGATGTAGACAACTCACAAGTTCAGATTTATTATCTCGGGCTCGATAGACTGACAGTACACAACGGCCGTGATTGGTTTGATGAAGTTTACATCAAATCTGAATTTGATTTGGATGATTATTATGACGGTAACGCAAACCTGGTCCTCAAAAGAAAAGCAGGTTGTTTATATGATGAGAATTTGGTTTTTGGTATGAAGGATCACAAAAACACGCAAACATCTTTACTCGAAAGCTGTTTTATGAAACACGTCAGAATTGTCGGTATACACGGGAAAACTTACAGTGGATATGTAGATACATATTTGCCACCCCAGGACAACGATGGGCAAGAGGGTATCGGCATAAATACCGGATATTGGTTTGACGAATGCGATATAAGGCATATTGAAATAATTGAATAACCAATAATTAAACCAAGCACTTGACTATTCTCACCAGATACGCTATAATTGACGAGAATAAAAGCGAGGTGAAGAAAATGCGGAGATTTGATTATAGCTTTTTGAAAGAAAAGGCTTGGGATAATGAGATCGTCGGTTACCTTTCCCAGATCCATGAGTTGAAAGGAAAGCAGACGCTGTACCTGCGTCAAAAACCTGCCGACGTGGAAAAGCTGATCGAGATCGCAAAGATCCAGAGTACGGAGTCATCAAAGGAGATCGAGGGGATCCGCACGACAGATACGCGGTTGCGTCAACTCATGAGCGAAAAGACAACTCCGCGTACCCGCGATGAGAAAGAAATCGTAGGCTACCGCGACGCGCTGAACACAGTACATGAGAACTTTGAGTATATCCCGTTGACGCCCAACTATATTCTGCAGCTCCACAAGATCATGTTCAGCCATACCGATAGCGCATTTGGAGGTTCATTCAAAAACGTCCAGAACTATATCAGTGCGACCGCAGCGGATGGAAAAACGTATGCGCTGTTTACACCATTGGCACCGTACGAAACGCCGGAAGCTATGAGCGAACTTTGTGATGCGTTCAACTTCGCTATCGGTGAAGGCAAGGTTGATCCTCTGTTGATCATTCCGTGCTTTATACATGATTTCCTGTGCATTCATCCATTCACCGACGGCAACGGCAGAATGTCGCGATTGCTGACGACTTTGCTTCTCTATCGCTGCGGATATGAGATCGGAAAATATATTTCACTGGAAGCCAAGATCGCAAGAACAAAAGAAAGCTATTATGATGCTTTAGAAGCCTCACAAGAGGGATGGCACGAGGGAAAAGATGATCCTACGGCATTTATCAAATACCTGCTCGGCACCATTATTGCAGCATACAGGGACTTTGAAGAACGTATGGAACTTGTTGACGATTCTCCTTTGGATACTGTTCGCAATGCCGTCAAAACAAGGATCGGCAAGTTTACGAAAGTTGAAATAGCCGGGCTTGTCACGTCTATGAGCGCCACGTCGGTTGAGCGTTATTTGCGTAAACTCTGTGAAAACGGCGAGATCGAGAAGTGCGGAGGAGGACGCTCAACCTACTATATCCGAAAAACGATATGAATGTTTAACAGCTTCACGCACATTTAACCGAAAACATTGATTATATCTAAGGCGGTAAGGCGGCAATAGATTTACCCCCTATAGACCTTTACCGCCTTAGACGATGAATTTAACCTACAGTTTAAAAAATATCAAAATTTTAACCGTCGGTTTATGGACAAATCGATATTTTTTCAATATGATTGATTGAATGATCTCTCGTTGATTAGCTCTTAATTTAAACATTTTTTGAAAACACCCTTACAAAACGGCATGAAAATCTCCGTATTGTGAAAGGGTGTGTTTTTATGACCAATGAACAGACAATTATGATTTCCCGGCTCATGAGAGAAGGAAAAGGATACAGAAAGATCGCCGCCGAGCTCGATCTGCCCGTAAATTCGGTGAAAAGCTGGTGCAGAAGACATCCGCCCGAAGAAACGAAAACAGATCAGTGTCCGATGTGCGGAAAGGAAATCTTCTCTCTGCCGCACAAAAGGCCTCGCATATTCTGCTCGGATTCCTGCAGGAGCAAATGGTGGTCAGCGCATCCGGAAAAAAGAAATGTCATCAAAGGGTACACGCATACCTGCCGATGCTGCGGACGGGAATTTACCAACAACCGCAAGAACGCGGACTACTGCTGCCGGGAGTGTTTCGCCGAGGCGAGACGGAAGGCGGTGTAATATGGACAGCGTTCTTTACAGCAGAATAAAAGAATACAATACCGCTCTTGCTCTCATAAAAGAGATGCGCTCCGGCGGCGTTATTACCGATGAAGATTACGCCATAATATGCTTAAGTTTAGCGAAAAAATACGGCATAAGTTCGTGCAGTATATTTACCGGAATTGACTTGATAAGTGCCCGGACTGACGGTAATATTTAAGGCAATACCGTACAATTCAAGGCGCACGACTTGCTTGCATATCATTCCGTCATATTGCATCAAAAATGCTCGTTAATACAACAAAGTATTGCTTGCGCTTTTTGAACGATCTGACGAAAAATCTGACTGCGCAAATCCTACACCGGAATTATACGGCATTGCCTTGACTGATAGGAGGTATTATCTATGGATAGAATCATAGAAAAAGTGCATTTTGATATGCCTGTTCAGCCGAAAGCGACCCGTGTGGCAGCATACGCCCGCGTTTCATCCGGGAAGGACGCCATGCTTCATTCACTGTCGGCGCAGATCAGCTATTACAGTGAAATGATCCAAAGCCGCCTCGGCTGGTTATATGCCGGAGTGTATTCGGATGAAGCGCTGACAGGCACAAAAGAAAACCGCCGCGGCTTTCAGGCGCTTCTCGAAGACTGCCGCGCCGGAAAAATCGACATGGTCATCGTGAAGTCGATTTCACGTCTTGCCCGCAACACCGTCACACTTCTTGAAACCGTCCGGGAACTGCGCACATACGATGTTGACGTATATTTTGAAGAGCAGAACATCCATACCCTCAGTTCGGAAGGTGAGCTGATGCTGACGATTCTCGCAAGCTACGCACAGGAAGAATCCCTGTCGGTCAGCGAAAATCAAAAGTGGCGCATTCAAAAAAACTTCAAAGAAGGCAAGCCCTGGAACGGCGCGATGCTCGGCTACAGAAACGTCAACGGCACGCTCACCGTGATTCCGGAAGAAGCCGAATTGGTAAAAAGAATCTTTGATATGTACCTTTCGGGAATGGGGATCCAGTCGATTGCCAACACGCTGAACAGAGAGGGTGTTCCAACAAGGCTCGGCGCGAAGTTCAAGTACACAGGCATACACAAAATGCTGCGGAATGAGGCGTATGCCGGGAATCTGCTGTTGCAGAAAACATTCAAAGACAACCATATTACAAAACGCACGATCATCAACCGCGGCGAACTGCCGATGTATTATGTGGAGAATGCGCATGAACCGATCATTCCGCCGGAAACATTCAAGCGAGTGCAGGATATGATCGCACAGAGAGCGGAAAAATATGCGCCTCCGGCAACGGATATTCCGCTAACGTATCGATTCACTTCGCTCATCACCTGCGCAAAATGCGGAAAGCACTTCAGAAGAAAACTCGTAAGAGGCAAGCCAGTCTGGATATGCCCGACATTCAATTATGAAGGAAAGGCCGCCTGTCCGGCAAAGCAGATACCCGAAGAAATACTGGAAGAGATAACGGCGGATATGGATATGGAGCGGTTCACCGGAATCACGGCGGATGACGGGAACCGGCTCCTGTTTCATTTTTCGGACGGAACAACTGCCGAAAAAATATGGCGTGACCGTTCACGTTCCGAAAGCTGGACGGATGAAATGCGGCAGAACGCGAGAGCGCATACGAAAGCGAGGAATCAGAAAAAATGACGGAAAGAAATGTAACGGTAATACCGGCAACAAAAAGCTTTATTCATCGAACGGTAAACCCTGCTGCCAGAAAAAGGCGTGTTGCCGGATACGCCCGTGTATCGACCGACAAAGACGAACAGTTCACTTCCTACGAGGCGCAGGTGGATTATTACACGCAGTTCATCAGAAGGCACGCCGACTGGGAGTTCGTTAAGGTTTATACCGATGAAGGTATCAGCGGTTTGGAAACAAGAAAGCGTGACGGCTTTAATGAAATGATAGAGGACGCCATGTCCGGCACCATCGACCTGATCATAACGAAGTCGGTCAGCCGTTTCGCCCGGAACACCGTTGACAGTCTGGTGACGATACGGAAACTGAAGGACAAAGGCGTTGAGGTCTATTTTGAAAAAGAAAACATCTACAGCCTTGACGGCAAGGGCGAACTGCTTCTCACCATTATGTCGAGTCTTGCGCAGGAAGAGTCCCGTTCCATATCGGAAAACGTTACGTGGGGGCAACGCAAGCGGTTCTCGGACGGAAAAGTCAGTCTGCCGTACAAACAGTTCCTCGGTTATGAACGGGGCGAGAAAAAAGATGATCCGCCCGTTGTCAACCAAGAGCAGGCGGTAATCGTCAGAAGAATATACCGAACCTTTATGGAAGGCAAAACGGTCGGAGCCATTGCCAAAGAACTGACGGAGGAAGGTGTACCGACTCCGGCTGGCAAAGACAAGTGGCGTGCTTCTACGATAAACAGCATTCTCCAAAATGAAAAATACCGTGGCTCGGCACTTCTTCAAAAGTGCTTTACCACGGATTTCCTCACAAAAAAGCAAAAGGTCAACGAGGGTGAAGTGCCGCAGTACTATATCGAACACAGCCATGAGGCGATTATCGACCCATTGGAATGGGACGCTGTGCAGGAGGAGATCAAGCGCAGAAAACAAATCGGCAGAGCCTACAGCGGCACAAGCGTATTCAGCGCAAAGTTGGTCTGCGGCGACTGCGGCGGCTGGTACGGGCACAAGACGTGGCACTCCACCGACAAATACCGCACTACGATTTGGCGGTGCAATCATAAGTACTCAGACGAAAAATGCCAATGCCAAACGCCTGCAGTTACAGAGGATGAAATTAGGAGCAGATTTCTGAAAGTCTTCAACAGCATTATTGCATCCAAAAAGCCGTATATCTCCGCCTGTCTCACAGCGAAAAAAGCAATCACGGACACATCGAAAATTGACGCCGAGATGAACGATCTGCTCCGTGAGATGGAGGTCGTTGCCGGACTGACGAAAAAGTGTATTGAAGAAAACTCGACCACGGTTCAAGACCAGGAAGAATACACTGCTCGGTATAACGGCTACGTTGACAGATACGAAACGCTGAAATCACGATATGACGCTCTCGCTGCGGAACGGCAAAGCAAACTGGAGAAGGCAAAGGCAATCGACCGCTTTCTCCACACCGTTAAGTCAAGGGAGGATTTATTGACGGAGTTCGATCCGCACCTTTGGATGACAACGGTTGAAAATGTGACAATAACGGCTGACGGAAAAATGTTATTCCGCTTCTTTGACGGGACGGAAATATATGGATAAACTTACATTGCAAGACGGCAGGATTTCGGAGCAACCGATTTTCTGCCGTTTCTGTTTGTCGGTTATCAGGAATTCAATTTGCACCCCGACTGTCCACAAACAGGGATTTTGCACCCCTCAAACTGTCCATTTTTATGGGTACATTTTAAGCACCCCATTCGTGTGCAATGCACCCCACAAAGACAAAATGCACCCCACCTTGAAAATGGGGTGCATTAAGGCAAAAAAGAATAAGAACGCCTATTGTATCCAAATAAGCGTTCTTATATGGCAGAGGTATAAGGATTCGAACCTTAAATGACGGAGTCAGAGTCCGGAGTGTTACCGTTACACCATACCTCTAAAAATTAAATTCAACCTGCAAACAAGCTCAAACAGATTCCCGCTCGCCTTTGCAAAAGATAATGTATCACATCTTGATCGAATTGTCAAGTAAAAAATACATTTTTCATCAAAAAACTTTTCCGCCGTAGCTTTGCGATCGACGTTGCGATCCTGCCGGCGCGGATCAAAGAAAACCGCATGTGCAATTTGTTTTGGCGCCGGAGAGCGGATTTGAGGATATTTCCGATAAAATACCGTAAAACAATCTCATTTCTTTCATTGACAAAAAATAAACGATACTGTATAATGTACTCGTGAAAAATTTGAAAGGAGAATGGTTATGATCAACTATTCGAAAGAAGTTCAAAATATGTGCGTTGTAGCCAAAGGCCCCAAGCACGGCCCCGCACCTATTCCCGAAGAGGGCAAATGGGTACAGGCTTGCCAGATCACGGACATTTCCGGTTACACTCACGGCGTGGGCTGGTGTGCTCCTCAGCAGGGCGCCTGCAAGCTGTCGCTCAACGTTAAAAACGGTATAATCGAGGAAGCTTTGGTAGAAACTATCGGCTGTTCCGGAATGACTCATTCCGCGGCTATGGCGGCAGAAATACTTCCCGGCAAAACAGTTCTCGAAGCTCTTAACACAGACCTTGTCTGCGACGCTATAAACACAGCTATGCGTGAGCTTTTCCTCCAGATAGTTTACGGTCGTTCACAATCTGCTTTCTCCGATGACGGTCTTGTAATCGGCGCAGGTATGGAAGACCTCGGTAAAGGTTACCGCTCAATGGTAGGTACAATGTACGGCACAAAGGAAAAGGGCGTAAGATACCTTGAAATGACAGAGGGCTACTGCACAAAGATGGCTCTCGACGAAAACGACGAAGTTATCGGCTACGAATTCGTATCCCTCGGCAAGATGACCGATTTCATCAAGAAAGGTCTTGAGCCCAACGAAGCTTACGAAAAATCAATCGGCCACTATGGCAGATTTGCAAAAGAAGACGGCGCGGTCAAATATATTGACCCCCGTAAAGAATAAGGAGGTATAGAAATGGCACAGTTTGAAGGTTATGAAAGACGTGAAGAAAAAATCCTCGGCGTTCTGAAAAACTACGGTATCTCCTCAATCGACGAATGTAAAGATATCTGCGCCGCTCACGGCATCGATCCCTACACGATCGTACAGGAAACTCAGCCCATATGCTTTGAAAACGCAAAGTGGGCTTATACGGTAGGCGCAGCTATCGCCTACAAAGAGTCCGAGCGCACGGGCGACAAATCCGCCGCGACCGCAGCCGCCAACATCGGCATCGGTCTCCAGGCTTTCTGCATCAACGGCTCCGTTGCCGAAAACCGCAAGGTCGGTCTCGGACACGGCAACCTCGGCAAAATGCTCCTCTCGGAAGAGACAGAATGCTTTTGCTTCCTCGCAGGACATGAATCTTTCGCAGCAGCGGAAGGCGCGATCAAAATCGCTCTTAACGCAAACAAAGTCCGCGTTAAACCCCTCAGAGTTATCCTCAACGGTCTCGGAAAAGATGCAGCTCAGATCATCTCCAGGATCAACGGCTTCACTCACGTTGAAACAAAATTCGATCCCTATACTGAAGAAGTTGAAACAGTTTTTGAAAAAGCTTACTCAAACGGACCCCGTGCAAACGTTAAATGCTACGGCGCTGACAACGTCCCCGAAGGCGTTGCCATCATGAAAAAAGAAAACGTCGGCGTTTCCATCACAGGTAACTCTACAAACCCGACAAGATTCCAGCATCCTGTTGCCGGTACATACAAGAAATGGGCTGTTGAAAACGGCGTAAACTATTTCTCCGTTGCCTCCGGCGGCGGCACGGGACGTACTCTCCATCCCGACAACATGGCTGCCGGCCCGTCCTCCTACGGCATGACCGACACGATGGGCAGAATGCACTCCGACGCTCAGTTCGCAGGCTCTTCCTCCGTTCCCGCTCACGTTGAGATGATGGGACTTATCGGAATGGGCAACAACCCGATGGTCGGCGCAACGGTCGCTGTCGCAGTTGCAGTTGAAGAATCGCTGAAATAACAAGCGTTATCGGGCGTTTGTTTCAAGTAAAACAATAAGATACAAAGTATAAAGTTGAACACATCATTTTGGTAATGTATCACTATGATGTGTTCCTCTTTTTTATAAAACCGGCTTGCCAAAAAAGGAAAAATAATGTAGAATATAATGGTAAAGAAAAATTGAGAGATAAGAGGGAAAACATGATAAGAATTTGTCTTTGCGATGACGATCCGATTTGGGTCGATATGATGAAAACGCGCATCGAAAAAAACGTCGTAAACATTGACAGAGATTTTGAAATTTGCGTGTGCAGTTCGCTTGAAAAACTCGAAGGGGTCATCACCACTCGAAAGATTGACGTTCTTTTTCTTGATATAGTTCTCGAGGACGTCAACTCTGCTGATTGGCTGGCGGAAAACCTTGAAGACTCCGACGTTGAAGTAATATTCATGACGGCATTCCCGGAGGAGGCTTATTCCATCTCGGAAGTTGACCATGCTTACTTTCTTGTAAAGTCGAGAATAACCGATGAGATGATCGAAAAGTCGCTCAATCGTGCAAAAGAAAGGATCGAAAACAAGAGCGAGTCTTTCGGCGTTTTCAGAGTCAATGGCAAAAAGCTTTCCGTAAACTTTGCCGACGTGCTGTGCTTTGAAAGCGATGACAACTACGTCAGGATCCATTTGAAGGACGGCACTACGCTCGACAGCCGCACTACGATGAGCAATTGCAGCAGGAAAACGCCGGATTGTTTTCTGAGGTGTCACAGGAGTTTTTTGATCAATATGAATTACGTAAAGGAAGTCAGGTACAGCTGCTTTGTGCTGTCAAACTCAACCGTAGTCCAGATACCGCCGAAAAAGTATGCACAAACGGTTGAAGCGTATGAAAAATATATAAAAAGCACTGTCTGATTTTTTCAGGAAAAGGAGTTTTTGTTATGACTGTTATAAACATTGCCGTATTCTGGCCGTGGGCTTTGGTGTCCCAGCTCATAAGAGTTCTCTTCAGATTCAATATTTTCCACTCTGTACTCAAAGACAAGAAGAGCCCGTACCTGACGATGGGACTTATGTTTTTGTTTGACATACCGTTTATATGGTTGGCTTCATTTTTTGTCGAGCATGGAATACTAAACGAATACATACCTTTTTTGTTTTTGATGGTTTCGGAAGTTCTGATACTCCATTTTTTTACCGAAGGAAAGCTGTTTACTAAAATCTTTCTTGAAATCCTGTCCCATATCTTTTGGACGTTCCTTAATGCGATCGGAGTATATTTGATTTGCTTGACGAATGACCACGAGTTTGAAAATATAATGTACGGTTATGAGATGTATCTGTATGAATTTGTTACGGTACATATGTCCGCTCTCGGCAGTTCGTTTGTGCTTGCGTTTATTTTCAGGTTTATCCGATCAAAGCTTATGCAAAAGTTCAAGTACGACGCCAAATATATTTTCTACATTTTGTTCCCGATCACTCACATAATGGGCATATATCTGCTTTGCTACACGTGGCAGACGGTTGAAAAACTCCTCGAAGGCGTAAACTTCGCACAAAATGAAATACTTATTGTTATTTATGCAGTTATATGCATCGTCATAGACGTTGCCATGATTTTCTTGATAGACCGTCAGGCGAAAATGGAGCAGGAAAATGCCGAATATGAAAAAATGATGATGCAAAACGAGATCGTCTATGCTCAGGCTCAAATCATTTCGCAGGAGAAACTGCACGTCAGAAAGCTGAAACATGACATGGCAAACGTGATTTCTGCGGCAAAGGGATTCATAGAGATGGACAACACGGAAAAGGCGCTGAACGTTCTCCAAAAGGCGAGCGATGACATTTCAAGCGTCAACGGAATAATCCTTTGCTCAAACGAAACCATCAACACCATAATCTCAATGAAAAAGGGCAGGGCCGACACAGAAGGCTGTGTGATGAACGTGAACGTTGATGAAGAGTGCGGCATAAACGTCGATGACTACGACCTTTGCAGAGTCCTTATGAACCTCATTGACAATGGGTTAAACGCGGCGTCCGTTGCTGACGACAAAGCTTTGAATATTGATATTTCGGTCAGCCCGGAAACTGTTTTGATAAAAACTTCAAACGCCTATGTCAAGAAGAAAAACATGGTTTCCGCTCCCGGACACGGATACGGAACCGGTATCATATCGGAAATCTGCAGGAAATATGACGGAAGCTACAAGAAGAGTGAGATCGACGGCATATACTACACCGAGACACTTTTGTCCAACGTAAAAAACAGCCGTTGAGCATGGATGCGTTTTGCAAAAACGGCAAAAACAAAACAACAAATGGGATGACGGCGCCAATGCGTTTTCATCTCATTTTTTTGTTGACTTTGGATGAAAAAAATGATTTAATATAATAAACAGCAAACAACGCTGATCGGGATGTATCCGAGCCTTCGTTGCTTGCCAAGACAAAAGAGAGAAAAGAGGTCGTATCTATGAAAAGGCTTGTTTGTGTTTTCCTGTGCATTTTGACGGCATTTTCGCTGTCGGCAACGGCTTTTGCCGCAGGGGAGTCCGATTGCCACGCGTCGTGGAAGCTTTCGACGGATTCCACCCTCGCCGCAGGAAAAACAGTTGACGTTAAGATATACCTTAAAACCGACTACGTCAGCAATATTTTCGGCGCGGTCGTGACCTACGATAAGACGTTTTATGAGCCCGCCAATTCCAAAGAAGCCGACAACTTTGTTATCGCTCCTTCCATCGCAAAACTCGGAAACAAGACTGTCATACTTTCGGAAAAAAAGGCTCAGAGCGATGTCGAAAAAATGTACGACGAATCGTACACCAAGGACATGAGGAACAAGTATGCCCTTGCGTGGTTTTCCTTTACATTCCTTGCGTCAAAGTTTTCAAAACCGACGACGGATCTCATCCCCAGGTTTAACGATTACACGCTTGTTGCAACCCTGAAGCTGAAGGTGAAATCGACCGTCAAAAGCGGGCTCGTCGGCAATATCTGGCTCGACGAAGTTTATGCGCAGAAGGACAAAGGCGTTTCAACGAGAAAATACACCTTCGTTGCCCACGGCAGTTCGGAGATCATCGGAAAATGCAGCAGCAGTGTAAAATACGGCCAGACGGTCGACTTCTCGCAGGGCGTTTTGTATAAGAGCGTAAAAATGAATGACGTAAACCTCCAATGTAAAGTCTCTGCAAACGTTGCGCCGGTTGTCAAGACTTTCGGCTCGGCGAGTTACACCTGCTCTTATTCTTCGTCAAACCCGCGCGCAGTCAGCGTTGACTCAAAAGGGAATGTGACCGGGCTGAGGAGAGGAAGCGCGTCCGTCGTTTGCACCGTCACCGATTCAAACGGCAACTCAGCCACGGGATCGTGCACGGTGAACGTGGAATACACCTTGTGGCAATGGATAATCATAATTTTCTTCTTCGGATGGCTCTGGTATTGATTTCGGTATTCTGAAACGAAGCGAGGAACAGCAGATGAAAAAAACTGTCGGCATAGCAACGCTCCATACGTCGATAAACTATGGGGTTTTCCTGCAGGCGTACGCATTGCAGGAGAAGATCCGTTCGCTCGGATACGACACCAGGATCATAAACTACGACAAGCGGATCGACAAAGAGAGAAAACCGACCAGACTTCAGCGCATTTCAAGGACGTGGGCGCACGTCAAAGGTTTTCGCGAGATCGTCGAGCGCAAGAAGTTCAGGTCGATTCCTCAAAGCAAGCGGCGAGAGAGAGAATTCGCAAGGTTTTCCAACGAACGCTTTGACTTCACCCCTTATTGTAACAACTGCGACGACGTCAGGACTTTTGCCGACGAAAGATTTGACGCCTGCGTTTGCGGAAGCGACCAGATCTGGAACCCGAACCATACGCAGATGAATCCGTTCTATTATCTTGACTTTGTACCGTCGGAAAAAAAGATAGCCTATTCTCCGTCCGTTTCGTGCGTTTCCATACCGGAACAGTATAAAGACGATTTTTATAAAAAAGTCGGCGATTTCCGATTCATCTCCACGCGGGAGAAAACCGGCTCAAACCTTGTTGAACAGGGGCTGAAAAAGCCGTGCCCGACGGTGATCGACCCGACGCTTCTTTTCGACCGGGATTATTACGACCGCCTTGCTGTCCAAAGCAGGCTCGTCGAGGGGAAATATATTCTTTGCTATTTTCTGAATTTTTCGCCCCTTCATCACAAGGCGGTGCAGGCGGTGAAAGAAAAATACGGTCTTCAGGTCGTTGCGATACCGTGCGCCCCGCAGGCATACACGCAGCTTGAGGGCGAAAAGATTTTTGCGTCCGTTGAAGAATTCCTGGCCCTCGTCAGGGACGCCGAATTCGTGCTGACGGATTCCTTCCACGGCACGTCCTTTTCGACGATATACAGAAAACCGTTTTATTCGATAAAAAACTACGGCGACGAAGGAAAATTTACAAGACTTTTCGATTTCCTTTCAACCATCGGGCTTGAAAACAGGATCGTCACGAAAGACAACGCCGACAGACTGACAGCCGAGCCGATCGACTATTCCGCCGCGGAAGAAAAGCTCGAAGAATGGATCGCCTTTTCGTCAAAATACCTGAAAGATGCGCTCGCGCAAACCGTTGGCGCTCCCGAAGCGGACGAAGCCAAAGAAAACGTTTCGCTGTATTACAGGGAGGATTGCTACGGCTGCTCGGAATGCGCAAATGTCTGCCCGACCGGCGCCGTCGCCATGAAGCCCGACGAAAAAACAGGCTATCTCTACCCATCGGTCGACGACGCAAAATGCATCGACTGCAAGCTGTGTTACAAAAAATGCATCATCAACAGGGAAAACCGGATCAGGATCAATGAGAGCGAAAGTTCAAAATATTTTGTCGCAAAAACGACCGACAGGGACGTTCATCTCAACAGTTCTTCCGGCGGAATATTCTTCACCTTTGCAAAGAAATTCGTCGAGGACGGCGGATTCATCTGCGGAGCGGTATACGACGATGATTTTTCGGGAGTTCATCATGTGCTGACGAACGACCTTGAAACCGTCAAAAAAATGAGAGGCTCAAAGTACGTCCAAAGCGACAAGAAAAATGTTTTTTGCGAAATAAAAGAAAAGCTTGAAAGCGGCAAAAAAGTATTGTTTTCGGGAGCTCCGTGCGAAGCCGATGCGCTGCGCGTTTTCCTTGGAAAAGAGCAGGAGGGTCTCCTGACGATGTCATACATCTGCCACGGCCCGACGGCTCCGAGAGTGTTGAAGGAATTCTCCGCATCCCTTTCAAAGGGAAAAAACAGCAAGATCGTAGACATGAATATGCGTTACAAGAAGGATGGAAAAATTTTCCCGCTTCATCTGAAAGCGGATTTTGAAAACGGTGAGTCATATTGCGAAGACTCTTTCCACAGCTCTTTCAGCAGGATTTTCAGGAGCGACATCGTCATGCGCCCGTCGTGCACAAAATGCGAGTTCAAAATGATGCCTCAGTTTTGCGACGTTCTCATCGGGGACAAGGGTAAGCTGAATTTTGAAGGCGAAGACGCCGCAGGCAACTCCGTCGTGTTCCTTTTCACCGAAAAAGCATTAAAGGCGTTCGGCGAGATCGAAAACAGCATTGACGTCATCGAAGTGCCCAAAGAAAAAATGATAAACTGCAGCGAAAGGCTCTATTCGCCCGCAAAGCCGAAAAAACGCGAGTCAACGCAGAGATTTCTTGAGATACTCGAAGAAGACGGGATCGACAAGGCGGCGGACTATGCGCTGCCCATACCGTCCAAAAAGAGCGCATTGCGTGCAAAGATCAACTCAGCCGGCAGGAAGATCCTCAAAAAAATCGGCGTCTGAAAATACAGTTGCGTCAGCGGCGGGAACAGGAGAAATGATATGGAAAACATTAAAGTTTCAATTGTTTATCTTTCAAAAGATAAGCAGAAAAAAGGCGTAAGGATCCTCGTCAACGACGGCGAAAACGTCGGCGAGCTGCTTGGAAAGCTTTGCGAAAAACTTGATCTGCCCGAAAGCGATGAGGGCGGAGAGATCGAGTACGTCTTCTTTGACAGCGACAGGGGCAAAGCGCTCTCAAAGGACGAAACTTTTGCCGACCAGGACGTGCAGGAAGGCGCGATACTGCTCATAAAAGTCAAAAAACGCACTCCGCAGCAGGCGGTTGAAGAAAAAGAGATTCGGGAAATAACCGAAGAAAAAACTGATGAAGAAATTGAAGATGATCCCGATTTGTTATGCCCGATCTGCAAGGGCAGAATCTCAAAGGACGACACCGTGTGCAAACAATGCGGTCAGAGGCTTGTTGCAAAACAGGAGCCGGAGCAGGAAGTATTGATCCCCGCTGAAGCAGATGAAACCATTGAGCCCGAACATCCCTCCGAAAAGACAAAAAAGCCAAAGAAAAACAGCGCGGCGTTTTTTATCGCGCTGATAACTCTGTTCGTTGTGTTCCTGACGCTCGCAGGCGGAGCTGTGCTTGAGAAAAAAGGCGTAATCAACGTGTTCACCTACGTTCGAGTCCGCGAAACTACAACGGCGGCGCAGAATGAACCGACCTCGCAAGGGGAGACGACAACGCAGCCCACGACCGTTGACGAAAGCCAGATGATCGTTGAAGTGACGATCAAAGGCAATTATCTCGGCGAAGAAGGCGTGCCATCTGAAAAACTCACTCAGGAGCAGATCGATCTCGGATATACGGGAGTTGTCGTTCACTCCGACGGCTCCGTCACATATAAGATCAAAAAAACCGCATGGCAAAGCATCCTTGACGAGTTCAGCCGCGAAATGGCAACCGCCGTGGACGAGACTGTGCAGGCTCACGATTATATTGAAAAAATAACATACAGCAGCGATTTTTCACGTTTTTATATTTTCGTCGACAGGGAAGGATATGAAGCCGATTTTGACAACACTGTTTTCATGTCGCTCAACATCGGGGCAGGCTATTATCAGATGTTCGCCCTGCAGGATCCGAGATGCACTTTCTCGGTCTACGATTCCCAAAGCGGCGATCTGCTCAATACGATAGTTTATCCGACCAACGCAAGTTAAAGCGGTTTTCGGTTTTCCCGGAGGAACAGATGAGAGGACTGTTTGAAAAACTCGGCTTGACGCAAAGCCAGTATTCGGTTTTGGGCGCTCTGATGATGATCCTGAGCGTTCTGCTGAGCGTGGAGGCGTTCCTGGTTGCCGATTATTCACTGTCGACTTGCATCGCGATCGCGCTTGTCGCCATCGAATCGGGGCTGATCGGCTATTGCTTTCGCAGGATCGCAGGCGATCTTTCAACGTGCGACGACCCGAAAAAGCTCGAGGAGCACAAAATCTCCGACAAGAGCAGAAAGAACGCCGCTTCAATTTGTGCGTTTATCGCGCTGATGGTTGTCGTCTGCGTTGTCGGGGCGGTTTTGTCCGCAAATCCGCAGGACGGCTTGGAAACGGCGGCGGAGGTCACTGCACAGGCCTTGCCGCAGGAAACTGTTTCAGCGGAAGCTTCGGTATCTGCCGGCGGGGAAGAAATCGACGAAAACTACTGCGTTTATGCAACTCCGAGCGGCAAACGGTACCACTTTTCGCCCCAATGCGCAGGGGACACCTGCTTTGCCATCACGATAGAGGAAGCGTTGGCTCATTCGCTGACTCCGTGTCAGAAATGCGTTTCATCATAGCGAAGGGACTGATCCGGTTATTCCTGCTGATTAGTTCTCGCCGCAACAACCGTCAAATGTCAAAACACCCCATATCTGACAAAGAAAAGTCAGGTATGGGGCAAATTGTTTTTGGGTAAGTCAGATCATCTGTCGTTGAGGTCGACGTACTTTTGCGGATCTTTGACGCCGATATATGCCGGGCGAATAATTTTTCCAGCGTTCTGGATCTCCTCGATCCTGTGCGCGCTCCATCCGGCGATCCTTGCGATCGCGAAGATCGGAGTGTACAGCTCATATGGGAGATCAAGAATTTTATAGATCAGTCCGGAATAGAAGTCGACGTTGGCACTGACGCCCTTGAACATCTTTCTCTTGTTCGCTATGACCTCGGGCGCAAGGCGGGCAACGGTCTTGTAGAGTTCATATTCCTGCTCATAGCCTTTTGCGTAGGAAAGCTCCTTCACGCAACGTTTCAGGATGTTGGCTCTGGGGTCGGAGATCGAATATACCGCGTGTCCGAAGCCGTAGATCAGCCCTGCATTGTCGAACGCTTTTTTGTCGAGCAGGTCTTCAAGATATGATTTTACGGCGTTTTCATCGGTGACGTCGACGCTGTTGTGCATATCCTCGATCATCTGGACGACTTTTATGTTTGCACCGCCGTGCTTGGGGCCCTTGAGCGAGCCGAGCGCCGCCGCAACGGAGGAATATGTGTCCGTTCCGGAAGAAGTTACGACGTGAGTTGTGAACGAGGAGTTGTTTCCGCCGCCGTGTTCGGCGTGAAGCACGAGCGCAAGATCGAGGATCTTCGCTTCAAGGTCGGAATATTTTCCGTCCTCGCGCAGCATATGCAGGAAGTTTTCGGAAAGTGAAAGGTTCGGGTCCGGAAGATGGATGTACAGGCTTTTTCCCTTGTGATAGTGGCAGTAGGACTGGTAGCTGTAAACTGCGATCATCGGAAGCACGGAGATGAGCTGCAAGCTCTGCCGCAGTACGTTCTGGGTGGAGACGTCGTCGGGGTTGTCGTCGTAGGCGTAAAGGGCGAGGATGCACCTCGAGATGATGTTCATGAGGTTTTTTCCGGGGGCTTTGAGGATCATGTCCCTCGTGAATGAAGGGGGGAGGCTCCTGTATTTGATGAGCTCCTCCTCGAATTCTCTGAGCTCATCTTTGTTGGGCAAGTGGGAAAACAGCAGCAGAAATACGGTTTCCTCAAACCCGAAGCGATCGTCCTTCATGAAACCGTTGACGAGCTCGTTGATGTCGATGCCGCGATAATAAAGCTGGCCGTCGCAGGGGATCGCAGTTCCATCCTCGAGCAGCTCCTTGGACTTGATGAAAGAGATCTCAGTAAGACCTGTCACGACGCCTTTTCCCTCGGTATCGCGCAGGCCTCTGAACACGTTGTATTCGTAATACATTTCCGGCACGATGTTGTTGCTTTCGTCGGAAACCTTCGCCATCTTTTTTATGTAAGGAGTTATCTGCGAATATGAATTCAATTAAATCAGCTCATTTCCATATAGAGTTGGTTTTTCTTATTATATATTCTTTATCTTAACATATTCTGATAAAAAAGTAAAATGTTTGTAAACATATTATCTTGAAAAAATGAAATGAGCGACCGTCAGGGCTATAACTCCCGGCGTTCCGAACAGCGCGCTGAAGGCGATCGTGTACCAGTTGACGGCGATATGAAACCCCGTGACCATCCCCAGGACGTTGACGGCAAACATCGCGGCAATGCCCTGCAGCAAGGACGAGAGAATACAAAGAAAAAACTTCCTGCCTTTTATCATCACAGCAAACAGGATGATTACGCAAAATACAAGGATCACCAAAAAGAGATATTTCATTATTACTGCCCCCTCGGGAAAATGTATGTACGAGCATGGGGGAATATTACTTTTCGGTATTGCAATAGGCGAGCGTTTTTGATAAAATGTGTGTGAACAATAAATTGGAAGGAACAATGAAAATGTATATTCTGAAACTCAAACCTGTTCTCAAGGATTATATCTGGGGCGGGAAAAGGCTGATCACCGAATTCAACATGGAAGCTCAGGGCGACAGCGCCGCGGAAGCGTGGGTGCTCTCCTGTCACAAGGACGGCCCCGCCACGATCGTCAACGGAAGCCTTAGGGGCAAAACGCTCGACGAAGTCATGACACCCGAAATGATGGGCAAAAACTGCGAAAGATTCGGCAAATTTCCGATCCTGACAAAGATCATCGATTCCGGCGACAACCTCTCCTTGCAGGTGCATCCGTCCGACGAAACAGCCGACAAGTCGAAGGGCGAGGAGGCTAAGACGGAGTCGTGGTATATCGCCGACTGCGAGGAAGGCGCAGAGCTGATCTACGGCTTCAAAGAGGATATCACAAAAGAGGAATTCATCGAATCCGTGAACAACGGAACGTTCATCGAAAAGGTCAACAAAGTCAAGGTTAAAAAAGGCGAGTGTTACCACATCACCGCGGGAACTCTCCACGCCATCTGCAAGGGGATACTGCTTGTCGAAGTCCAGCAGAACTCCAACACAACTTTCAGAGTTTACGATTACGACAGGGTTGACAAAAACGGCAACAAGCGCGAGCTTCACGTCGAAAGAGCGCTTGCTGTCCTCAACTACAAAAAACAGCAGATGATCACCTCGCCCAAGAAAGAGGAAAAGGGCGAGACCTTTGTCAGAAGACCGCTTTCGCAGTGCGAGTTTTACGACTTCTGCGAGCTGAAAAACGACGGCGAAACAGAGCTGTTTGCCGATGAAAAATCTTTCGTCTCTTACGTTCTTGTTGAAGGCGAGGGAACTGTTGACGACGGCAACGAAGTTATCGAGCTGAAAAAAGGCGACAGCATCTTTGTCCCCGCCGGTCTCGGAAAATATACTTTGAAAGGCAAGATGAAGCTTCTCGAAACGAGGGTAGACTGATGTCTTTGATAGGGTTTTCAAACCTGTCTGCAGGATTTGGCGAAAACGTTCTCTTTGAAAACGCATCCTTCGACGTTTATGAAAAGGAAACCGTGGGGGTCATCGGCGCCAACGGCGTCGGCAAGACGACTCTTTTCAGGATAATAACCGGCGAATGCGACGATTTTACCGGAGAGGTAATAAAACAAAAAGACGCCGTTGTAGGCTATATGCAGCAGTATGCCTGCGACGGCTCGGAGCTTTGCGTTTTTGACGAGGCTTTGACGGTTTTCGACGACCTTAAAAAAATCGAAACTCGCCTCGAGGAGATCGCAAAGGAGATCGATTCGGCGGGAGCCGATGAAAAGCTGATCGAAGAACAGCTTTTTCTCAACGAAAAGTATCAGCGAAACGACGGACTATCCTACAAAAACAGAACGAAAGCAGCGCTCATCGGGCTGGGATTTTCAAAGGAAGATCTGGTAATGCCCGTGAAAAACCTCAGCGGAGGACAGCGTTCAAAGCTTGCCCTTTGCAAGCTGCTTTTGAGCAAATGCGATCTCATGCTCCTCGACGAGCCGACGAACCATCTTGACATCGAAAGCGTTGAGTGGCTTGAAGACTTTATCAGGGATTTCAAGGGCGCTGCGATGATCATCTCTCACGACAGATTTTTCCTCGACAAATTGACTTCAAAAACCGTTGAGATCGAAAACAAGAGGATCACCGTGCGCAAAGGGAATTATTCAAGAAACGCCGAGCTGAAACAGTTTGAACTTGAGACTCAGCGAAGAAACTACGACAACACCATGGCGCAGGTTCACAGGATCGAGGGGATCATCGCTCAGCAAAAGCAGTGGAACAGGCAAAGGAACATCAAGACCGCCGAAAGCAAGCAGAAGATGATCGACAGGATGACGAAAGACCTTGTCGAGCCGCAGGAAACGCAGGAAAAGATCTCGTTCGGATTTTTGCAGAAATACGAGAGCGGCAACGACGTCCTGATCGCTGAAAATCTTTCCAAATCGTTCGACGGGAAAACGCTTTTCAGGAATGTAAACCTGGACATAAAAAAAGGCGACAGGGTGTTCTTTCTCGGCGCAAACGGCAGCGGCAAAACGACTCTGCTGAAGATCCTTGTCGGCAAGGAAGAAGCGGACAGCGGATTTTTCAGGTTTGGCGCAAACGTCAAGATCGGCTACTTTGACCAGACTCTCGAAGGGTTGAACAGCCGCAAAACGGCGTTCGACGAAGTTTACGACAGCAACCGCATGATGAACGTGACGCAGATACGCAGCGCAATGGCGAGGTTTTCGTTCAAGGGCGAAGACGTGAACAAAAAAATGGACGAGCTCAGCGGGGGAGAGCGGGCAAAAATCGCTCTGCTGAAGCTGATGCTGACCGGCGCAAACGTCCTGATCCTCGACGAGCCGACGAACCACCTTGACATCAATTCGCGCGAAGCTCTTGAGGAAGCCCTGGGTGAATTTGAGGGCACGCTCATCGCCGTTTCACACGACAGGTATTTTATCAACAAGCTTTCAAAAACGATAATCAAGCTCGATGAAAACACGACGGAAGTTTTTGACGGGGGATATGACGACTATCACAGGGTCGTGACCGAGCGCAAGTCCGCCGAAACAATAAAACCTTCTAAGCCCGTTGTGAATGACTACAAGCTCAGAAAAGAGCAGGAGAGCAAAAAACGAAAGCTCACAACTCAGATCTCAAAAACGGAGCAGGAGATCGAGCAAACGGAAAATGAGCTCTCAATTGCCGAAAACGAGCTGCAAAACTCCGGCGGCGACGCCGACTATGAGACGCTGCTGGAGCTGACCCGAAACATCGCCGGGCTAAAGGAAAAAATAGAATCTCTCCTCGAAAAATGGGAAGAACTCAACGAGGAAATATCAAAATACGAATAGGCGAAAAATGCCTATTCGTATAGTTTTTTGTCGGTCGTCCGTTCTTCGTTGAGACGCGACGATTCTATGCTGAAATGCACCGCAACTTCGTTGACGGAAAAATAAATTCTGAAAAAACCGTCCCGGGCGGAGGAATCACCTTTTTTGAACGAGAAGGAAGCCAGTATATCTTCGGCGTGGGAAAAGTCGCATTTTTCATACGACGCAATGACTTCGGCGCATTTTTGGAAAAAATCGCTTTCACGAAGCTCTTTCGTTTTTTCCGAAGTGACGCTGCACTGCATTATCCTGCCGGAACCTTTTTGCGCCCGAAGAGTCAGGAGAAAGACTCCGTCGGGCAGAAAACTGTAAACCAGCGTGTCGCCGTTTTCGACAGCGCAGATATTTTTGCGGTCGATGCGGCTGTCGGAGATGCGGTTGAATCTGGCGATAAACATCGGAACGCTGATAAGCTCGTTTTCCTTACAGCCGCAGGTAAAAAGCAAAATGAAAACCAAAAACACCGATACAAATTTTTTCAAAAAAAATCACCCATTGAATCTTATTTGCTCAACGGGTGAAATATTCATTTATGGTTTAGAGTGACGCAGATGATCTCGGGGCGGTTGTTGATCCGGGGGAAAAAGATGCTGTTGCCAAGGCCTCTGCTGACGAACATAGTCGAGCCTCCGAGGTTGTATTCGCCGGAATAGTATTTCGGGAACATTCCCTGGTTGGGGGCGCAAACTCCGCCGACAAACGGCAAAATCACCTGACCGCCGTGCGCATGGCCGCAAAAGACGAGGTCTGCGGAATCTTCGGCATATTCTTCAAACCATTCGGGCCGGTGGCTCAGCAGGATCTTAAAGCTGTCGTCGCCGGTGTCGAGAACGTCTTTCAGCCATACCCGGAAAACTTCATCCCTTTGGCTGACTTCATAGCCGAATTCGGTGACGTCAACGTAATCCCTTACGCCGCAAATCGTGACGTAGCTGCCGTTGATAAAAATTTTCTCCGACTTGTTTTTCAGAGTGTGGACGCCGACGCTTTCAAGAAACGGCCTGAAATACGCGACGTAAAGGGCGCAATATCTTTCGTGGTTGCCCTCGACATAATAAACGGGGCAAATGTCTGCCGCTTGCCTGATGAAGCTTTCGGCGTTGTCGACTTTTTTCGCCTTTCTCGAAACCAGGTCGCCGGTGAACACGATGATATCGGGATCGAGCGATTTGATTTTTTCGATCAGCCTGCTCTGATTTTTGCCAAACCGTTTGTTGTGCAGGTCGGAGATGTGAACGATCCTGAAGCCGTTGAAATCTGAGGGCACTTTTTCGCTCGAATAATCAAAAGAGGTTGTCTCAATACTGTTGTTGTCAAAAACGATGAGCGCGGTTGCGATCAACACAATGCTAAGCAATGCAGAGAGTATTTTTGCTTTCCTTTTCAACAGTATCACCTCCATCCTCTGTATTCTAACATATTTAAGCCTATTTATCAATATTATCCTTTTTTATCAAAAAAAGATTACGGAAAAAACAAAAAAACACTTGCATATCCGGCGAATAGATATTATAATATACATTCGACAAGATAAATTGAAAGGAATAACGAATATGTATTTTGCTCAAATGCTTTTGGACACTGCGGCAGACAGTAGCGCTACCGCCATGGGAGGATCAAGATGGTCGACGATGCTTCTTCTCGCGGCGATGGTCGGCGTTATGTATTTCATCATCATCCGTCCCCAGAAGAAAAAACAGAAAGAGGAGCAGACTCTGCGCGACAACATCCAGATAGGCGATGAAGTTACGACCATCGGCGGTATCGTCGGCAAGGTCGTCACCATCAAAGAGGACACCGTCGTCATCGAAACAGGTGCCGACAGAGTAAAACTCAAGTTCCTCAAGGGAGCCATCCAGACCAACAACACTGCCAACGAAAAACTTCAGGAGCAGAGAGAGGCTGCAAGAAAAGCCGCCGAAGAAGCGAGAGCCCAGAAAAAAGGCAAAAAAGCCAAGGATCTTCCGGAAGAATAAACCGAAGAATAAAAAGCCTGTCATCCCCATATCTTTTATTGATGAAGGTATGGGGGTATTTTTATGGCTGACAAAAGAAAAACAAAAGGCAGAAAGAATCTCGCGCAGGACAATTCCGGCAGATCGTTGGTGAAGAAGGTCGCCAAAGCCGTGATCACTTCGACGTCGGTTTTCTTTTTGCTGACGCTTGTTTTTGCGTTTGTGCTGACGAAAACCGAAGTGCCCGAAACTCTGCAAAGCATCCTGCCGTTTTGCGCCTGCGCGGCGTCGGGGCTCGTCGGGGGGATCATTACGGCAAAAAATATCGGCGCAAAGACGCTCCTGTTTTGCCTTGCTTCGTCGGCGATACAAAGCTTTGCGGTCGGGGTCATATTGCTTTTGACCGTCGGGAACGTCGGGATTAAAACATTGCTCGCGTTCGCGGTCACATTTCTCGCCTATTCGGCGGGGGCATTTTGGACAATGAACAGAAAGCCGAAGAGAAAAGTTTGAGCTTTATCCTTAAAAATTCAAAAAAAACGGTTGACATCAAAAACTAAATATGATAATATTATAAAGCTGATACGGAGAGATACCGAAGTGGTCATAACGGAACGGTCTTGAAAACCGTCGTACGGCAACGTACCGTGGGTTCGAATCCCACTCTCTCCGCCACTTTAATTCAATATTCTTACAGCTGACGCTGCCAATATGGAGAAGTACTCAAGTTGGTGACGAGGCGCCCCTGCTAAGGGCGTAGGTCGGGTAACCGGCGCGGGAGTTCGAGTCTCCCCTTCTCCGCCATGAAAGAACCTCACTTGTGCCCAAGTGAGGTTCTTTCAATGATGTTTGCCTGCGGCAAATGATGTGTGCTTCGCGCATGATGTTGCCTTCGGCAATGATGTTTGCCTGCGGCACATGTTGGCAAACATCACATCATTGCGAACAAAGTGAGCAACATCATTTCGGCGTAAGCCGATACATCATAAGGCGCTTTGCGCCGTCATCATTGAAAAAATTGATGATTTATGCTATTCTTTTTAAAGGGT
>JAFTCG010000006.1 GCA_017454815.1 Clostridia bacterium | reverse complement strand
TGTATATGCCTTTGTGGGCAGGCGTTGCAACGCCTGAACAGGCCGCCGCAGTCAAGAGATTTGCGGTAGATCCCAAAAAGCTGTATCCCTGTATGCCGACAGTTGCGTTCGATGATCCGGAAATGGATCCGATGGGATATTGGCGCGGCTCAGTATGGATGAACGTCGCATATTTTGCAATCAAGGGACTTTACGATTACGGCTTCAGAAATTCCGCAATGGACATAAGAAACACCCTGCTTGACTGGATAGATAAAAACCCGTCGATTTGGGAAAATTATCAGCCGATCACAGGTGAAGGAAAAGGCGCATACAATTTTTCGTGGTCCTGTACGTTCGCCATGGAAATGATTTTTGAGATGAAATAAACTCAGGAGAGGTAAGACTATGCTTGTAATTGAAAACCTTACGAAAAAATACGGCGAAAAAGTCGCTGTCAACGATCTTTCCCTGCACATCAGGCCGGGCGAGATATACGGCTTCATCGGCCACAACGGCGCGGGCAAGACCACGACGCTCAAATCCGTTGTCGGCATTCTGAAGTTTGACTCAGGCGAGATCTTTATTGACGGAAATTCGATCAAGGACGAGCCGCTGAAATGCAAAGAGAAGATCGCCTATATTCCCGACAACCCCGATCTTTACGACTACATGACGGGAACGAAATATCTCAACTTCATTGCCGACATTTTCAAGGTAGACGAAAAAAAACGCAGGGAGAAAATCGACGAATACGCGGAGATTTTCGGGCTTTCAGACGATCTCGGCGCTCCGATAGCCTCCTATTCCCACGGAATGAAGCAGAAGCTCGCCGTCATCAGCGCGCTCATTCACGATCCGAAACTCATCATCATGGACGAGCCGTTTGTAGGGCTTGACCCGAAGGCGGCGCATACGCTCAAAGAGATCATGAGAAAGATCTGCGACGACGGCGGAGCGATCTTCTTTTCCACCCATGTCCTCGAAGTCGCCGAAAAGCTATGCGACAAGATCGCCATCATCAAAGACGGCAGGCTTATCCGTTCGGGCACGATGGAGGACGTCAAGGGCGACGACAGCCTTGAGGAAGTCTTCCTTGAGCTGGAGGGATAACGATGGTAAAAACTCTTGTAAAAAAACAAATGACGGAGATATTCCGCTCATATATCATAAATCCGAAAACCAATAAACTCCGCTCAAAAGGATCGTCGATAGGCTTTATCGTTTTGTTTGTCTTCATTATGGTCGTATTTCTCGGAGGAACATTCGGCGCTCTTGCGATGACGATGTGCGGGGTGATGACGAGCGAGAATCTGATTTGGCTTTATTTTGCCATGTTCTCCATCCTCGCGCTGGCGCTGGGTATTTTCGGCAGCGTTTTCAACACATATTCGGGCTTGTATCTTTCAAAGGACAACGACCTGCTTTTGGCGATGCCGATACCTGCGAGCGTGATAGTGTTTTCAAGACTTCTGAGCGTGTATCTGATGGGGCTGATGTATTCGTCCGTTGCGATAGTCCCCGCGGTGGTTGTGTTTTTCATCGTCAACGGTTTCAGCTTAATGGGGCTTGTCGGCTGTATCACGCTGATTTTTGATCTGTCCGTTGTTGTGCTCGTGCTGTCGTGTGCGCTCGGATGGGTGGTCGCAAAGGTGAGCCGGAAGGTGAAGAACAAAAGCGTCGTCACCGTCGTTTTGTCGCTTGGTTTCATCGGGATATATTATTACTGCGTTTACAACGCGCAAAACGTGATCAACGACCTGATCAACAACGCCGTGGTTTACGGCGAAAGCATAAGGAAATATGCATACGTTTTCTACGTTCTCGGTAGAGTGGGCGAGGGAAAACTGATCCCGATGCTTGCAGTTACGCTGATCGTTGCGGCGCTTGCGCTGCTGACGTGGAAGGTAATCCTTTCGAGCTTTTTCGACATTGTCGCAACGTCGAAGTCGATTGGAAATATAAAATCCAAAGCCGTCAAAGGCAACCAAAAGAGTGTTTTCGCGGCACTGCTGAGCAGGGAATTCGATCATTTCAAGGCGAGCCCGACTTATATGCTCAACTGCGGGCTCGGCACGCTGCTTATACCCGTCAGCGCGGTGCTGGTGCTCGTTAAAGGCAACGAACTCGGGCAGATGTTTGACAATATGCTTGTGTCATACGATTCAATGGGCGTGCTGATGGCATGCGTTGTGCTTTGCATGGTCGCGACGATGAACGATTCGGTCGTGCCGTCGATTTCTCTTGAAGGAAAAACTCTCTGGATAGTAAAATCGCTGCCGACGGATTTGAAATACGTACTTTACGCGAAAATCGTCGTCCAGCTTATTCTGACTGTTCCCGCGCTTCTTTTGTGCGAGATATGTGCGGCAATAGCGCTCAGAATGAGTTTCCTTCAAACCGTTGCAGTGATATTGTTCCCGATGGTTTTCAGCGTTTTTTATGCGCTGTTCGGACTGATGATAGGGCTTAAAAGACCGAATCTCACATGGTCAAATGAAATCACTCCGATAAAACAGAATATCTCCGTTCTGATAGTCATATTTGCCGGTTGGGGATATGCAGCGCTTGTCGCCGGAGGATATCTGCTTTGCGGACTGTTTATCGACGTCGGGAATTATCTCCTGGCGGTGACGCTCATAACCGCAGTGCCATGCGTGTTTATTTACAGATGGATCAAGAAAGTCGGCCCTGCTATTCTTGCGGCATTATAACAAAAAGGACTGACGAATCTTGCAAAAAGCACAAAAAGTAAATTGGATGATCGTGCCCAAATTCGACCACGATCATCCAATTTTTAATCTTGTCTAAAAGACAGACCTGCTGAACAATTCGATTTAATCAGTCGTTTCTGCATTAATTCAGCAGTCCTCTCAAATGAGATATTCTTTATATTTTTCAATCAATCGTATATCGCAGATGAGTTTGAGATAGATGCCGTCCTCGCGGTAATCCTCCTCGAGCACAACGCCGTCGCTCCTGAAAGCAGCCGCGACGTCTCCCGACGAATATGGGATAAGGAGCTCGGCGGTTTTTCTCGTTTTCGGCAGTTCTTCGACGATGGCGTCAAGCAGCTTGTCGACTCCTGTTGCGTTGAGCGCGGAAATCATGACGACCTTCCCAAGCGGGATAATGTCATAGATGTTTTCGACTTTATCGCATTTGTTCATCACCGAAATTACGGGCTTGTCCGAGCATCCCAGGGAATCGAGCAACCGCTGCGTAACCTCAAGATGCTCGTTGCATTCATCGCTCGACGCGTCGCATACGTTGAGTATGACGTCGGCAAATACGGCTTCCTCCAGCGTCGACTTGAACGCTTCAACAAGGTGGTGCGGAAGCCTGCGGATAAGTCCGACGGTGTCGACGAGCATGATCCTTCGCCCGTCCGGCAGGTCAAGCCCTCTCGAGGTCGGGTCGAGGGTTGCAAACAGCTTGTCCTGCGCCAGAACACCCGCGTTCGTCAGGCAGTTCATCAGCGTCGATTTTCCGGCGTTCGTGTAGCCGACTATAGCGGCGGTCAGGATGCCGTCTTTTTTTCGCCTTTTGCGGAGGTTGTTTCGCCGCTGTTCGATGTTTTTGAGCTCGTTTGTCAGCGCGGCGATCCTCCGTCTGATATGCCTTCTGTCGCTTTCAAGCTTTGTTTCGCCGGGCCCTCTCGTGCCGATGCCGCCGCCCAGACGGGACATTTCCGCGCCTTTTCCTCCGAGGCGGGGGAGAGAATATTTCAGCTGGGCAAGCTCGACCTGGAGTTTGCCGTCGTTCGTTCTCGCCCTTGAAGCGAAGATGTCGAGGATGAGCATTGTACGGTCAATGACGCGCACGTCTGTCACGTCTTCAACGTTCCTTTGCTGTGAAGGGGAGAGCTCGCCGTCGAAGATGATCAGATCGATCTCGTTGTTTTCGCAGAATTCCTTGATCTCGTCGAGCCTGCCGGCACCGATATAGGTCGCAATATCGGGCTTGTCGCGCTTTTGGACAACTCTCGCTTCAACCTGCGCGCCGGCGGTCTTCGCAAGCGACTCCAGCTCATCGAGCGAGGAATCGGGATCGTACGCTCCGAAATCAACGCACACAAGCAACGCTTTTTCGGGGGATTCAGCTTTCGTTTCGTTAATCATAAATCAATATCCGTTCGGGTTGTTTCTTTGCCATCTCCATGTGTCGGCGCACATGTCGTCAAGGTTTTTCTTCGCCGTCCAGCCGAGTTCGTTCTTCGCCTTTGAAGCGTCGGCGTAGCAAACGGCGATGTCGCCGTCACGTCTCGGAGCGATCTTGTAGTTGATCTTCACTCCCGAAGCTTTTTCAAAAGCCTTCACGAGGTCGAGCACGCTGTAGCCGATGCCCGTGCCGAGGTTGTAGACGTTGACGCCGGTTTCCTTGAGCGCCTTTTCGACGGCGAGGACGTGACCGATCGCAAGGTCAACGACGTGGATATAATCCCTGACGCCTGTACCGTCCGGAGTGTCGTAATCGTCGCCGAAGACATTGAGGCATTCAAGCCTGCCGACGGCGACTTGCGCAACGTAGGGCATGAGATTGTTCGGAATGCCGTTGGGATTTTCGCCTATCATACCGCTTGAATGGGCGCCGATGGGGTTGAAGTAGCGAAGAAGCGTAACGCTCCATTCGCTGTCCGCCGCCTGAACGTCGGCGAGGATCCTTTCGATAAAATATTTCGTCGTGCCGTAGGGGTTTGTCGTGCCGCCGACGGGCATATCTTCCTTGAAGGGGACTTTGTTGTCCATCCCGTAGACAGTCGCAGAGGAGCTGAAAACGATTTTTTTGCACCCTGCGTCCCTCATCGCTTCGCAGAGCGTGACGGTGCCACTGACGTTGTTTTCGTAGTATTCAAGGGGCTTTTGACAGCTTTCTCCAACGGCTTTGAGCGCGGCAAAATGGATCACGGCTTCGATTTTCTCTTTTGCAAAAATTTCGTCGAGAGCTTTTTTGTCACGGACGTCGGCTTCGTAAAACCCGAAATCCTTGTTCGTGATGGTTTTGATCCTTTTTAAAACTTCTTTATTGCTATTGCAGAAATTATCAAGTACAATAATATCATACCCTGCGTTGAGCAGCTCGACGCAAGTGTGCGAGCCGATATATCCGGCTCCTCCCGTAACAAGAATTGACATTTTGCCACACCTCGTTTAAAATAAAGTATATCGGTATTATAATACTTTTTTCAGACTATTTCAACATTCGCGGAGGAAATTTGTGTGAAAGAGCTTTGGGACATCAAAATTATCAGGGAAATCCTTGAAAGACATCGCTTTAATTTTTCAAAATCACTCGGACAAAACTTTCTTGTCAACAGGAACATCTGCCCCGCCATGGCGCAGGAAGCCGTTGAAAACGGCGAAGTTTCCGCCATAGAGATTGGGCCGGGAATAGGGATCCTGACGCAGGAGCTTGCGCTGAGAGCAAAAAAAGTTCTGGCGGTCGAGATCGATACAAGGCTTTTGCCCGTGCTTGACGAGACGCTTGCGCAGTTCGATAACGTGGAGATACTCAACGCAGACATTTTAAAGCTCGACATACCCTCGCTCATCGAAGAAAAGTTCTCCGGCGAGGACGTGGTCGTCTGCGCAAATCTGCCGTACTATATCACTTCGCCGGTGATTATGCACTTCCTTGAAAGCAAAAGCAGGATAAAAAGCCTGACCGTTATGGTGCAGAAAGAGGCGGCGGACAGGCTTTGTGCCGAGGTTGGCAGCCGTGAAGCGGGAGCAGTCAGCGTGGCGGTGAATTACTATGCCGAGGCTCAAAAGCTCTTCAACGTTTCAAAGGGTTCGTTCTACCCTCAGCCAAAAGTTGACAGCGCGGTGATAAAGCTGACAATGCGCCGGGAGCCGCCGGTGGAGATAAAGGACGAAAAACTGTTTTTCAGGGTAGTGAAGGCGGCTTTTTCGCAGAGGAGAAAAACTGCGGCAAACGGCATCAGTTCGGGACTCGGAGCGGACAAGAGCGAAGTCGTCGCCGCGATAGAAGAATCCGGGCTCGATCCGAACGTCAGGGCCGAGAAGCTGACGATGGAGCAGTTGGCGCGTCTCACCGACTGCATCAAAGACAGAATATAATTCACGGAGAAAAAGATGAAAAGAAAAGTATTTTTCAAAGGGATAAAGGACGGGATACCGATCGCGCTCGGATATCTTGCCGTGTCGTTCACGCTCGGGATAGCCGCGAGAAAAGTCGGGCTCGGCGCTTTCGCGGCAACGCTGATGTCGTTTACAAACAACACCTCTGCGGGAGAATTCGCCGCATTGTCGCTCATCGGCGCAGGCAGCTCCTACGCCGAAATGGCGCTGACGCAGTTTGTTATTAACGCAAGATATATGCTCATGTCCTGCTCGCTTTCGCAAAAAATACCGAAGGAAACTCCGATTTGGAAAAGGATGCTGCTTGGCTACTGCATAACGGATGAGGTTTTCGGCGTTTCCTACGCCTATCCGGGAAAGCTCGATACGCTCTATTCCTACGGAGCGATGCTCCTGCCGGCTGTCGGCTGGTCGCTCGGCACTTTTTTGGGAGTTGTCCTCGGCAACGTCCTGCCACAGAGGATCCTGAGCGCGCTCGGGGTTGCGCTCTACGGGATGTTCATTGCGATAATCGTCCCACCGGCGAAGAAAAACAAGGTTATCGCCGGATCGGTCATCGTCTCGATGGCGATGAGCTGGGCATTTTCGGTAACGCCTGTGCTGAAAAATATTTCGTCGGGGTTCACGATCATAATCATCACGCTTGTTGTGGCGGGCGCCGCGGCGCTGATATTCCCCGTGGAGGAGGAGGCCGCCGATGAAGCATAACGTGTATATTTATATCTTTATCATGGCGGCGGTGACTTACCTGATCAGAACTCTCCCGCTGACGCTCATCAGAAAAGACATAAAAAACAAGTTCATCAGATCGTTCCTTCATTACGTACCTTACGTCACTCTTTCGGCAATGACATTCCCCGCCATAATCACGGCGACCCAGAGCCCCGTTTCGGGAGCTGTAGGGCTTGTTGTGGCGGTTGTTCTCGCGCTTTTCGACAGGAGCCTGTTCACCGTCGCAACGGCGGCGTGCGGGGCTGTGTTTTTGTGCGAACTGTTTATCAGATAGGAAAAATAAAAATTATTTAAAAAAACAATTTTTTGTTTGACAAAACCGCTCATTTATTATATTATATTATTTAGATTATTGTGTCACGGAGGGTTCCATAATGAGTTCTGAAGAAATCACGACGGCTGTCAGCGAAGAAGCTTCCGCAGAGGAAAGCGTTTCGGTAAAACCCGTTTCCAAGAGGAAACAGAAGAAATTTGATAAAAAGCAAAAAAAGATCAACAAAAAGCAGTCTAAGCTCGACGGCAAAAAATCAAAAGCCAAAAAGATCTCAAATCATAAACAGAAAAAATTCAAAAAGAAGCAGAGGAAGATCGACAGAAAGCAAAGGCGCCTGAACAAAAAAGGCGTCAAATGGGGCATTCTCCCTGCTGACATTCTGCCCGAAAAGAAGTATAACAACTTCAAAGAGTTTAACTCATACGCGAAGGATAAGCTCTATATCGAAAATAAGGGGCTCAGAATATTCGTCCAGATTCTTTGCATAATAATCATTGTTGCTATCCTTGCTTCGATCATCGGCAAAGCCATCAGCGCAAGCGCAGAGAAGAAATGGCTCGAAGAGTCCTATTCAAAGCTTGAGACTCTCAATTCGCAGATCAACGACGTCATTGTCGATCTCGGCGGCGAGCCGACGGACGAAAGCGATATGCAGGCTATTCAACGTAAGCTCGACAAGATCATCAAGATGCTTGAGGATAGAAACGGTGGTTCATCTTCCGCAGCTATTTCGGTCAGCAACGAAATCGACGAAGTTTCTTCGGATCTCATCGAATTATCGGATGACACTATAGGCGCAGACTATTCAACATCTGCGCCTTCTTCTTCGTCTTCCGACTCCTCTGCCGCATCTTCGGGCAGCTCGGTTGCGCCGTCTTCATCTTCTTCAACGCCTCCGGCCACAAAACCGGCGTCATCCGGCGAACTCAGCCCGTCGTCCCCCAAGAAGGACATAATCAACTACTGTAACGCTGCGCTCAACAAGATCAAAAGCTCAAAAGCAGGTTTTTCAAAGCATTACGTCATGACCGTTAAGGGCGATGTCAGCGGACTTCCCGGCTGGCTCGTGAACCTCGCCAAGACGGACGAGACTACAACGGTCAAGAAGGGCGAAAGCTCCAACGACGCTTATCCAGCCGCAGGTTATTCATGGGCCAGCAAGCTCACCGAAAGCGATGTAAAACAGGCTACCCTCCAGAAATCCGGCTCAAAATATATCATAAAGCTCACGATCGTTGAAGAAAACAATCCCGCAAAGGGCAACAGCCACTTCGGCAGGTGTATGTCCGTCCTTGACGCTGAGGACGTGAAGGCGAAATCTTCGCTCATCAAGTCTGCGGATATGCACTATTACAACGGCTACATCTACGCCGAGATCGACATCAAGACAGGCCACGTCATCAAGTCCGAAGCATCCGCGACGGCGGACGTTAAGCTCAACGTCAGCCTGCTGGGTGACGTCCAGGCGAAGCAGATCGTCAGCACGGAGACGTTTACAAACTTTGATTGGTAATCATTGACGGAGGACGGAAGAGTTGATTTTCTCACTTATCATACCATGCTACAACGAAGAAGGAAATATCCGTCCCATGTTTGACGAGGTTCGGAGAGTTTTCGATTCCGGCGATTTTGAGTACGAATTGATCTTTGTCAACGACGGAAGCAGCGACGCAACGGCGAAGGAGATCAAAAAGCTGATCAAAGAAGGCGGCGCGAAAGTCGTCATGCTCGATTTTTCAAGAAATTTCGGAAAAGAGGCTGCGATTTTTGCAGGGCTCGAGCACTGCAAAGGCGACTTCGCCGCGATCATCGACGGCGACCTCCAGCAACCGCCGGAAGTAGCGCTGAAAATGCTTGAAATATTGAGGGAAAAGCCCGACTGCGACTGTGTCTGCGCATATCAGGAAAAGCGGATCGAAAAGTCGTTCACGTCTTTCCTGAAAAGAGGATTCTACAAAATAATCAACAACCTTGCGGAAGTCAATTTCGTCTCCGACGCAAGCGATTTTCGCGTGATGCGAAGGAACATGGTCGATGCGATCCTTTCCATGCACGAATGCGTGAGGTTTTCAAAGGGCATTTTCGCATGGGTAGGATTCCACACGGAGTTTATTCCCTATAAGGCGAGAGAGAGGAACGCAGGCCAGACGAAGTGGAGCATGCGCTCGCTGTTCAGATATGCGTTCGACGGGATCGTTTCGTTTTCCGCAAGCATTTTGAAGATCCCCGGATGGCTGTCCTTGATGAGCTTCATAGCGGCGATCGTTTTCCTGATCGTCAGGCTTTGCCGGGGCGACTTCAACGAGGTGTCCGTTGCGATATTCGTCACGCTTTTGATGAGCGGCGTTGTGCTGTTCGGAGTTTCGATCGCATGCGTTTATCTCAACAGGTCTTATTCGGAGTCAAAACGCCGCCCGATATATATTCTTCGGGAAAAAGATAAAAACTGAAAGCAAAACGTTATTCTGCCGATGAAAGTTCGTCGGCAGTTTTTTTGTGCGCATGATTGAATTTGACGAATTTGTGTGATATAATCGAGAATGGAATGAGATAATCAGCAGATCGGAATGTTTTGCAATATGCGGGGTGACGAAATGGAATTCAGGACAGAACACGATTCTATGGGCGAAATTCAGGTGCCCGCCGACAAATACTGGGCGGCGCAGACGCAGAGAAGCTTTGAAAACTTTAAAATCGGCGGTGAAAAAATGCCGCTTGAGATCATCAGAGCATTCTCCGTGCTGAAAAAAGCGGCGGCGATCGCCAACAACAGGCTCGGAAAGCTCGAAAGTGAAAAGGCGGAGATAATCTGCAAAGTCTGCGACGAGATCGCGCACGGACAGCTTGACGGGCATTTCCCCCTCGTCGTCTGGCAGACGGGCAGCGGCACGCAGTCGAACATGAACGTCAACGAAGTTATCGCCAACAGGGGAAATGAGATCGCGGGCAAAAAGCTGCTGCACCCCAACGACGACGTAAATAAATCCCAAAGCTCCAACGACACTTTCCCGACAGCCATGCATATTGCCGCAGTAAATGAGATCGAAAGCAGGCTGTTCCCCGCAATGAATAAGCTGATTGACACGTTCAAAAGGCTTGAAAAAGAGAATAAAGACGTGATCAAGAGCGGAAGAACTCACCTTCAGGACGCAACCCCCATAAGGCTTTCGCAGGAGATCAGCGGCTGGCGCAATATGCTTGAAAAGACGATGCAGATGCTCGAAAAAAGCCTCGATGGACTTTGTGAGCTTGCGCTGGGCGGAACGGCTGTCGGAACGGGCATAAACGCGCCCGAAGGCTTTGCCGAGGAAGCGGCGAAAGCTGTCGGCGAGATCACCGGCAGAAGGTTCGTTACCGCGGAAAACAAATTTCATGCGCTCACTTCAAAGGACGATATTGTTTTTGCTCACGGAGCCCTGAAAGCTCTTGCGGCAAATCTGATGAAAATTGCAAACGACGTCAGGTGGCTCGCAAGCGGCCCGAGGTGCGGACTCGGCGAGATCACTATCCCTGCCAACGAGCCGGGCAGTTCGATCATGCCGGGGAAGGTTAACCCCACTCAGTGCGAAGCTCTGACGATGGTCGCAGTCCAGGTCATCGGTAACGACGTCGCCGTCGGGATGGCGGCTTCGCAGGGAAATTTTGAACTCAACGTTTTTATGCCCGTTTGCGCCTACAATTTCCTGCAGTCTGTAAGGCTTTTGAGCGACGCGATAGTTTCGTTTGAAACAAACTGCGTTCGCGGGATCAAAGCCGACAGGCAAAAATGTAAGAGCTATCTTGACAGATCTCTGATGCTTGTCACTGCGCTCAGCCCGCACATAGGGTACGAAAACGCCGCCAAGGTCGCAAAAAAAGCTTACACGGACAACAAATCCCTGAAGCAGGCTTGCGTTGAGCTTGGCTTTTTGAGCGAGGAAGAATTCGAAAAAGTGTTCAACATCGAAGACATGGTTTGACGGAGGATAATCTATGAAACGTTGCATGGGATGCATGAGGATGATCGACGACGCCAACGTCGATTGCCCGTATTGCGGTTACAAACAAGGATCCCTGCCCGAAGACGCAAGGTATCTTCACTCAGGTTCCGTTATCATGGGACGGTATCTCATCGGCAGAGCCCTCGGAAGCGGCGGATTCGGAATTACATATATCGCTTGGGACAGCATGCTCGAAAAAACCGTTGCGATAAAGGAATATTTCCCGGCGGATTTTGTCACGAGGGCGACGAATCATGTCAGCGTTAAGCTCACTGATCCTAAGATGCTGGACCAGTTTGAAGCCGGAAAGAAAAAGGCGATCGAGGAATCGAGAACTCTCGCCAGGCTTGACGACATTGAAAACGTCACCGACGTTTACGACTGCTTTGAAGAAAACAACACGGCGTATATTGTCATGGAATACCTCGAAGGTATCACGCTCAAAGACCTGCTCAAAGACAAGGGCAAGCTCTCCTATGAGCACGCGGTTAACCTGATCTTCCCCGTCATCAATTCCCTTGAAAAGGTGCACCGTCAGAATCTGATCCACAGGGATATTTCGCCGGACAACATCTTCCTTTGCGCCGACGGCAAGATCAAGATCCTTGATTTCGGCTCGGCGAGATATGCGCTCAATCAGCAGGAAAAAACGTACACTATCGTCCTCAAGCACGGGTATGCTCCGGTTGAGCAGTACTCGGCGAGATCGGCGCAGGGCCCCTGGACCGACGTTTACGCCGTTGCGGCAACTTTTTACAAAATGATAACCGGCGTCAAGCCGCTCAACTCTTTTGAAAGAGTGAACAACGACACGATGAAGTCGCCCAAAGAGCTCGGAGTTGCGATCCCCGATTACGTCGACGACGCGATAATGAAGGCGCTTCGCGTCGACAGCAAGTTCCGCACTCAGGATATGACGGAGTTCAAACGCGATCTTTCCGGAGCAGGTCAGAGGCAAAACCGATACAAGGACGAGCTGTACAAGGACAGACCGATCCGGCAGTACGAGCCGGAGCCCGAACAAGGCGGGGAAAAGAGCAAGGCGGGGCTGGCTGTTGCGCTCGCCGCGATAATCATCTCCGTTGCCGTTATCGCCGTAATACTGATCTTCGCAAAAAGCGGCGACGACCCGAAAACGGATACAACCACCGCCACCCAGGCGACTACTCTTGAAGAAAAGACCGTTGCAACCACCGCTCCTGAGACGACGACGGAAGAGGAAACCACGACCGAGCCGGAAACCACTGCCCCGCCCGAAGCGTCGATGCAGCTGATCGTCAACGGCGAAGAAGCCGACAGAGTCACCGTCGCCTACATCGAAACGATGACGCTCGTGCTTGAAAACATTCCGGAGAATGCGGGCGACGTTTGCGTTGAAGTCGGCGATGAAGACGTCGTCGGAGTCACGGTGGTCGGAAACGTGCTGAACAAATTTGTCCCGCTGACCGAGTTTTCCGTCACCTTCACCGGCAGGTCGAAGGGCAGCACGAGCGCGAGGATATACCTCCAGAACTATCCCGATATTTCGCTTGAAGTTCCGGTCGACGTCATTTTGTCCGTGCTCCCCGAAAAAACGCCGGAAGAATAAGAATAAGGTTTTTTGCCCGTCAATATATTTTATTGGCGGGTTTTTCGCCCGCCTAAAAAGTGAAACAGGCGGGTGTTTTTTTGAAGATAAGGACGATAGCGCTTTGGCTGTTCATCGCCTCGGTGTGTGTTTGCACAGTGGCGGTGAGCTGCCCGCGTTTTGTTTATTCCGGTTATTCCGAAAAAGAATCGGCGGTCGATCTGCCTGAAGAATTAAAATTTCACTTTTCCGATTTTGACCTGAAAAGTTTTGAAAAAGTTGACGAAATTGTGTTGAACGGCGAAAACAGCAGCGGCGAAAAAACGCAGTTGGTCAGGGAGTACTATCAAAACGCCGGAACGGGCGAAGAGCTCATCAGGATCTCGCGTAAAAATGACGAGAAATTTATCAAAGGCTACTGCTTTTCGCCGCTCTGCAACTGCGTTTTCTACAGCGATAACACAATGAAGCTTTTCGGCGATGAAGCAGGCGAGATATATTGTTTTTCGGATTCGCGCCTGAAATATTTCAGCAGGATCAGCGTTTGCAAAAGACTTTTTTCAAGCGTATACGTTATCACATATTTCGACGGCAACGGCGAAAGGATCGCGATTGAAAGCCGGGTCGCATATCTCAACGGTAACGTCAAAGCCCTGAGCTTTCTTTACGACAGGCATTACGGGAAAAACCTTCTCCCGTTGAGCAGGAAGAAGTTTGACTCGCTCCTGCGCAGATAGGCAAATCACGAAGTCAGAGTCGTTGACAACGGTGACAATAACTGGTATAATGAAAGAAATATTTTTTTACCAGAGGTAATAATATGTGCCGAATAGTAGGATATATTGGATACAATCAGGCGACGCCCATTTTGCTCAACGGACTGGGCAGGCTTGAATACAGGGGTTACGACTCCGCCGGAGTTGCCGTTTTCGGCGATAAAGGCATTGTGAAGGCAAGGAGTGAGGGCAAGCTTGTCAACCTCAAGAAAAAAACGGAAAGCACGGACGTTTCCGGAACGGTGGGCATCGGGCATACGCGCTGGGCGACTCACGGCGAGCCGAACGAGACGAACTGCCACCCGCATTCGAGCATGAACGGCAAATTCGTCGTCGTCCACAACGGTATTATCGAAAACTACGACGTGATCAAAAAACAGCTTCTTAAAAACGGAGTGAAATTCCTGTCCGAAACGGATACGGAAGTTGTTCCGCAACTTCTTGAATACTATTATGACGGCGACGTTCTTGAAGCTATCAGAAAAGTCACAAATGAACTTACAGGCTCTTACGCTCTGGGCATCCTGTGCGCAGATTGTCCCGACATAATATTCGCCGCCAGAAAATCAAGCCCACTCATCGTTGCAAAGGGCGAAAACGAGAATTTTATCGCATCCGACATCTCCGCCATACTCGACTATACTAAGACTTATACGACGCTGAACGACGGCGACATTGTCGAGCTGAAAAAAGATTCCGTCAAGCTTTTTGACAAAGACCTTAACGAAAAAGAAATCAATTTCACCGTAACAGACCTTGACCTCTCCGCCGTAATGAAAAACGGCTACGAGCACTTTATGCTCAAGGAGATCAACGAACAGCCCGAAAAGGTCAAGGGACTTTTCGACAGCTACGTTTCCGACGGAAAAGTCGACATCCCGGAGCTTGAAAAGCTCTCCGACTGCCTTGAAAACTGCGAAAAGATATATGCGGTCGCCTGCGGCTCGGCTTATCACACTTCGATCGCGGGGAAATACGTTATCGAGCAGTTCAGCCGCATCGGCGTGGAGACGGATATCGCCTCCGAATTCAGGTACAGATCGCCGATACTCAACGAGAAAACTCCCGTAATAATCATCAGCCAGAGCGGTGAGACCGCGGACTCCATCGCGGCGCTCAGGATGGCGAAGGAGCACTCTGCTCCCGTCATCGGCATCGTCAACGTCGTCGGCAGCACGATCTACAGGGAGAGCGATTGCGTTCTCTACACCAAGGCAGGCCCCGAGATCGCCGTCGCCACGACAAAAGGCTACGCAACGCAGCTCATGATGTTCTACCTGATCGCCCTGTACCTTGCACAGAAGAAAGGAACTCTCACGGCGCAGGAGATCGCGCAGTATTGCGCCGAGCTTGAAACCATCCCCGAAAAAGCGGAAAGATTGGTCAAAAACACTGCACAGATCGAAAAATATTCCGACAGATACAAATCCTCGAAAAACTTCTTCTTCATCGGCAGGAACACCGACTACGCCGCAGCGATGGAAGCTTCGCTGAAGGTCAAGGAGATAAGCTACATCAGCTCCGACGCTTATGCATCGGGCGAGCTCAAGCACGGCACGATAGCTCTCATCGACAAGGGTACGCCCGTGATCTCGTTCTGCGCGAACAAGAGGCTGTTTGACAAGGCGTGGTCGAACGCGGAGGAAGTTGTCGCAAGGGGCGCGGAGGTTATCTGCGTTGTCTCGCAAAAGGACGAAGAAAAAATCAAAGAAGGCTACGGCAAGATCGTCCTTGAAGACATCTGCGACGAATTCTCGACGATGCTTGAAGTCATCGCGATGCAGATTTTTGCCTATTACATCGCAAAGGGCAACGGCTGCGACATCGACAAACCGAAAAATCTTGCAAAATCGGTCACGGTTGAATAAAAAAATCTCAAAAAAGGCTTGATATTTCTGAAATAACGTGATATAATACCGTTTGTTAGATTAAGCTATTGACAAAAGAGTGGGTTTTGCCCGCTCTTTTGTGTTGTTGGCAAAACCGAAAACATTACACCGGAGGTGGGTTTATGGCTTCAGATCAAAAAGGCGGTACAGTCGGAGTCGTCTGGAATATCGCCGAGCCGATCGCCGAAAAACTCGGTCTGACGCTTTGGGACGTGAGGTTTGTTAAAGAAGGCGCTTCGTGGTATCTTCGGATCTTTATCGACAGGGACGGCGGCGTTTCGATCGACGATTGCGTCGAGATGTCCCATGCGCTCAACGATCCGCTCGATGATGCCGATCCTATAGCGCAGAGCTATTGCCTTGAAGTCAGTTCGCCCGGAATCGAAAGGGAACTGAAAAGGGATTTCCACTTTGAAAAAATGATGGGCAAAAAGATCAATATTCGCCTCATCAGACCGGACGAAAACAAGCAAAAGGAATTCAACCATGCAGTTTTGAAAAGCTATGAAAACGGCGTCATCGGAGCGATCCTCGACGACGGCAGCGAAAGGCAGTTCAACAAAAAAGAAACCGCATGGGTCAAGTTAGATGATTTTGAAGAATAATACGGAAAGGAAAGATCAGAAAATGAACAGCGAATTTTTTGAAGCCGTAAAGCTTCTCGAAAAAGAAAAAGGAGTCCCCGCAAACCTTCTTTGCGAGAGGATCCAGCAGGCGCTTATCGTTGCGCTCAGGAACGACTACAACAAAAAGGAAGTCGTCTTCTGCGAAATCGATCCCCAGACAGAGACGATGCGAGTCTGGCTGAGGAAGAACGTGGTCGAAACGGTTGAAGACCCCGACATGGAGATCACGGTCGACGAGGCGAAAAAATACCAGTCCAACGCCATCGTCGGCGACATCATCGAAATTGAGATGCAGTCCAGGGAATTCAGCCGTGTTGCCGCCCAGACTGCGAAACACGTTATCCGCCAGGGTATCAGAGAAGCCGAAAGAGGACAGATAATGGAAGAGTTCCAAAAACGCTATCAGGAGCTCGTTACCGCAAAGGTTTACAGCGTTGATCCCGAAACGGGCAACGCTGTCGTGGAGATCGGCAAATCCGAAGCTCTTCTTCCCAAGGGCGAACAGGTCCCCGGCGAAGTGCTCAGAGAGGGCGAGCTCACAAAAGTTTTCATCGTCGACGTCAGAGTCAGCGAAAGAGGCGGCCCGAAGGTCATGATCTCAAGGACTCACCCCGGCCTTGTCAGAAGGCTTTTTGAAGCCGAAGTGCCGGAGATCTACGACGGCATTGTCGAGATCAAGTCCGTGTCCCGTGAAGCCGGTTCGAGAACAAAGATCGCCGTTTACAGCGCGGACGAAAACGTTGATCCCGTCGGCGCCTGCATCGGACCGAGGGGAATGCGAGTTGAAAAAATCGTCGACTCTCTCAACGGAGAAAAGATCGACATCATCAAATACAGCGACGACCCGAAAGAGTTTATCAGCGCTGCGCTCGCTCCTTCGGACGTCATCAGGGTCGACATTGACGATGAGAACGTAAAGAGCTGTCACGTTATCGTACCCGATTCACAGCTTTCGCTTGCGATCGGCAACAAGGGCCAGAACGCAAGGCTTGCCGCAAAGCTCACCGGATGGAAGATCGACATCTGCGCCGAAAGCGGAGTGGGCAGAGAAGAAAACGAAACTGAAGAATAAAAATTCGGAGTGATTGACTATGGCTGTAAAAAAAATACCGATGAGAAAATGCCTCGGATGCAACGAGATGAAGGAAAAAAGATCTCTCATCAGGGTCGTAAGGGATCCGCAGGGGGACATCTCGCTCGATCTGACCGGCAAGAAATCCGGCAAAGGCGCTTACATTTGCCGCAACGTCGATTGTTACAAGGCAGCCGTCAAGTCAAAGCGTTTTGAAAGAGCTTTTTCCTGCGCCATACCGAAAGAAGTGTACGAAAAGATGCAGGAGGAGCTCGAAAAAAGTGAATGACAGATTTTTTGACGCTTTGGGACTTTGCAGACGTGCCGGCAGGTTGAGCTGGGGACGTGAAAGCTCAAAAGAGTCCATAAGGTCTCACAAAGCAAAGCTGATATTGGTCACTTCCGATGCGTCGGACAGGATCAGGAGAGAATTCAAAAACCTCTCTGAAAACGAAAAAATCGAGATCATGTTTTTGGAAGAAAATATGCAAAGGATAAAAGACAGCATCGGACTTTCAGCCGGAGTTGTTGCCATCAACGACGAAGGCTTCGCAAAGCTTCTGAAGAAAAACAGTCAATAAACCGGGAGGTAACGTAATGGTAATTAAATACAAACTGAGCGACGTTGCGAAAGATTTTAACAAGCAAAACAAGGATATTATCGAGTTGCTTGCAAAACATATTGACGGCCCCAAGAAAAAGGCTACGAATGCTCTCGAGGACAAAGAGCTCGACATAGTTTTTGAAGTTCTGACCCAGGAGAATTCCGTTGAGAGCTTCGATAGCTATTTCGCAATGCAGACCGTCAAGGAGAAAGCGCCGGAAGAACCCAAAAAAGAAGAAAAAGTGCAAAACGAAGAAAAGCCCAAGGAGGCTTCCGACGCCAAGAGCGGAGAAAAAGCTCAGCCGAAGAAAGACGAAAAAGCACAGCCGAAAAAGGATCCTCAGCGTCCCATGCAGGCGAGGACAAAGGGTGAGGCGAGAACCATCAACACCCGCGCCGACGACGTTGATCTGGAAAAATACAACGAACGCTATGAAAACATGGCGTCGACGAACAAACAGCCCAGGGACAACGTCTCTTCAAACAAGCAGAAGCTCAGGCAGAAATCCCAGCAGTACAACCGCCAGGGCATGAGATCAAAACGCCGCGAGACAGAGGCGGACAGACTCAAGAGGATCGCTGCCGAAAGGGCGAAAAGACCTCAGATGGTCATCAAAGTGCCCGACGAAATCACTGTTGGCGATCTTGCAGCAAAGCTGAAGATGACGGCTGCGGAGGTTATCAAAAAGCTTTTTGCCTTCGGCGTAATGGCGACGGTAAACCAGACTATCGACTTCGACACGGCTGAGATCGTTGCGACCGAGCTCGGCGCAAAGGTTGAAAAGGAAGTCGTTGTCACGATCGAGGAACGTATTATCGACGACAGCGAAGACGACGAATCCGCTCTTGAGGAAAGATGCCCGGTCGTTGTTGTCATGGGACACGTTGACCACGGCAAAACTTCGATCCTCGACACCATCAGAAACACGTCCGTCACAAACACCGAAGCGGGCGGAATTACCCAGCATATCGGCGCTTACATGGTTGACGTCGGCGGCGAGAAGATCACTTTCCTCGACACTCCCGGACACGCGGCGTTCACCTCCATGCGCGCAAGGGGCGCTATGGCGACCGACATCGCGGTGCTTGTTGTCGCCGCTGACGACGGCATCATGCCGCAGACGATCGAAGCCATCAACCACGCCAAAGCTGCAGGTGTCAGCATGATCGTTGCCATCAACAAAATGGACAGACCCGACGCATCGCCCGACAGAGTTATGCAGCAGCTTACAGAACATGAGATCGTTCCCGAAGAATGGGGCGGAGACGTCATCTGCGTTCCCGTTTCCGCAAAGACGGGCATGAATATCGACAAACTCCTTGAATCCATCCTCCTCGTTGCAGAGATGAAGGAGCTAAAGGCCAACCCAAACAGACCTGCGAAGGGCGTTATCATTGAAGCAAGGCTTGACAAGGGCAGAGGCCCCATTGCCACGCTCCTTGTCCAGAACGGTACTCTCCACTCCGGCGATACGATAGTTGCCGGCTCGGCAGTGGGCAGAGTCAGAGTCATGACGAACGAAAACGGCAAGAAAGTCAACTGCGCAGGGCCGTCCGTACCCGTTGAAATCATGGGTCTTGACGACGTTCCCCAGGCGGGCGACACGTTCGACGCCGTAAGCGATGAAAAGCTTGCCAGAGCGCTGGTTGAACAGAGAAAGCAGAAAGCCAAGGAAGAACGCTTCAACGCAGTCGAAAAAGTAACGCTCTCCAACCTCTTTGAATCGATCCAGCAGGGCGAGATGAAAGAGCTCAATATCGTCGTCAAAGCCGACGTTCAGGGCTCGGCGGAAGCCGTCAAACAGAACCTTGAAAAGCTCTCCAACGAAGAGGTCAAGGTCAAGGTCATCCACAGCGGCGTGGGCGCCATCAGCGAAAGCGACGTCATGCTTGCGAACGCATCCGGCGCGATCATCGTCGGCTTCAACGTCAGACCCGATCCCGTTGCGGCGTCCAACGCAGAACGCGACAACGTCGAGATCAGGACTTACAGGATCATTTACGACTGCATCGAAGAAGTTCAGGATGCCATCAAGGGTATGCTTGCGCCGAAGTACAGAGAAAACGTCATCGGCAACGCAGAAGTCAGGAACGTCATCCGCATTTCATCCGTCGGTAATATCGCAGGATGCTACGTCACCAACGGCAAAGTCACGAGGAACGCAAAGATCCGTGTCATCCGCGACGGAATTGTTATCGCAGAGGACGAGATCGCTTCCCTCAAACGCTTTAAGGACGACGTTAAGGAAGTCAGCTCCAACTATGAATGCGGTATCGGGCTTAACAAATATAACGACATCAAAGAAGGCGACGTATTCGAAGTGTTTGTCATCGAGGAATACAGGGAGTAATATCGTTTTTTATCGTTAAAAAGGAAGTGAAAAAATGGCAGGTCACAGAGTCGGAAGAACGTCCGAGGACATCAAGCGTGAAATTACGGCAATTGTCCGGGAATTGAAAGATCCCAGGATTAGCGGAAAGATGCTCACCGTTTTAAGGGTGGACGTCAGCAATGACCTGTCCTTTGTCAAGGTTTACATCAGCGCGCTTGAAGGCATTGACGAGGCGAAGGTTGCCGTCGAAGGCTTGAAAAGCGCAACAGGCAGGATCAGGGGAGAGCTTGGCAGAAGGCTCCACCTTCGCAAAACGCCGGAGATAAAGTTCATCGCCGATGATTCCGTTGAACACGGCATGAAGATCTTTAAGATGCTTGATGACATCAAAGGAGGAGTTGACAGTGAAGATCGGTCTTGAGGAAGTTGCCAAACCGCTGCTTGAAAATGATAACATTGTCATTCTCTCCCACGAACACCCCGACGGCGATACCCTCGGGTGTGCTTATGCGCTCAAGATAGCTTTGAACAGGCTCGGCAAAAAAGTCAAGGTCAAATGCGCCGACGTTCCCCCGAAAAAGTACGATTATCTTTTCGAGGGCGTTGAAGACGACGCTTTTGAAAACGAGGATCTTGTTGTCACGGTCGACGTTGCGGACGAAAGCTTCTGGGCAAAGAGCTGCAAAACGAATACGGCAAAAGGATCGACCTTTCGATCGACCACCATGCGTCGAACAAAATCGACTGCCGATGCTCCTACGTCGATCCCGATTCGGCAGCCGCGTGCGAGATCGTCTATGAGCTTATCGTGCTCATGGGCGTTAAGATAGACAAGATGATCGCCAACTGCCTTTACACGGGCATCAGCACTGACACGGGCTGTTTCAGATATTCGAACACGACTGCAAGGACGCTGAGAATGGCGTCGGAGCTCATTGAGCTCGGAGCCGACAGCTTTTTCATCAACACCGTGATGTTTGAGACAAAAAGCAGGACTTACATGAGGCTGGAAGCTCTCGTCATGGACAAAATGGAGATGTACTTCGACGACAGATGCTGTGTCGTCTATATCACCCGGGAGATGTTTGAAAAAAGCGGCTCAAACGAAAACGAAACCGACCCGATCGCATCGAAAACCCGCCAGATCGAAGGCGTGCTCGTCGGCGTTACGCTCAGAGAAAGAGCCGACGGCTCCTTTAAGGTCTCGGTAAGGACTAACGCCGACCTAAACGCTTCGGATATATGCGCCTGCCTCGGCGGCGGCGGTCACCCGAAAGCCGGCGGATGCCAGGTGGACGGACCGCTTGAAGATGCAAAAGCAAAAGTGCTTGAAGTTATCGGAAAATTTCTCGGATAAAAAGGGGAGAGCTGATGACAGGATTCATTTGCCTTGACAAACCGGACGGCATGACATCATTTTCGGCGCTGAAAAAGATGAGATATATCCTCGGCGAAAAAAAGATCGGTCATACGGGCACTCTCGACCCGATGGCGACCGGCGTGCTGACCGTTGCGCTCGGCGGAGCCACAAGATTTATAGAGATGATCCCCGACCACGACAAAAGCTATTTCGCCGTGATAAAATTCGGAGTGCTGACAGACACTCTCGACATTACGGGGAACGTTATAAAAGAAGAAAAATCAAGCCTTACACTTGAAGAAATTGAAAATGTTTTGAAAAATTTTGTCGGCGATATTACTCAGATACCGCCGATGTATTCTGCAATAAAAAAGGACGGAGTGCGCCTTTACGACCTTGCAAGGCAGGGAATAGAAATCGAAAGGCAACAACGCCCTGTCCGCATTGACAAAATCGAGATCGTTGAGTTCAACGAAGACCTGCAGGAGCTTTCCGTCAACGTTGACTGTTCTTCGGGCACATATATCAGATCGCTTGCAAGAGATATCGGCGAAAGTCTTTCAACGTGTGCGACGCTCAAAAAGCTTGTTCGCACCAAAGCGAACGGTTTTGAAAAATGCTATTCGCTTGAACAAATCGAGGAATACTTCAAAAGCGGGAACATATCGGAAATACTTATTCCAACTCAAAAAGTTTTTGTAGACTATCCGGCAGTGACCGTCACGGGACCGCAGAGCATAAGGTTTTCAAACGGCGGCGAACTGTCGCTTGACAGGCTGAGGACAAGCCTTGACGACGGATTCGTGAGAGTGTATTCCCCCGAGAACGTTTTTTTGGGAATAGGTCAGGCGAAAAACGAAAAAAACGAGTTGAAAGCCAAACGTATTTTTAACGAGAGGTAAAGCAATGCCTGAAACAAAAACGTCTGTCGCGCTCGGCAGTTTTGACGGGGTACATATCGGCCACGCCGCCGTGCTGCAAAGAGCGCTGGAATTCAAAACAGAATACGGTTTTCTGCCGACAGCGCTGTTGTTCAAGCGCCATCCGCAGGAATGTTTCGGGAAAAAGACGACGCTTTTGACGTCATATAAAAAAAGAAACGAGCTCATAAAAAAGCTCGGCGTCGAAATATTCGAGATCGATTTCCTTGAAGTCAAAGATCTGACGGCTCAGGAATTTGTCGAAGAAGTAATAATCAAAAAGCTCCATGCCGGAGCCGTTTGCTGCGGATACAATTACCATTTCGGGAAAAACTCTTTGGGCAACAGCGAAACGCTCGCAAAGCTTTGCGACGAAAACGGCTTGAAGATTTCAGTTTCTCCGAAGGTGGAAGTCGACGGTACGCCTGTCAGCTCCAGCGAGATAAGAAAGCTTATTTCTGAGGGGAATATCGAACCTGCAAACAAAATGCTCGGAAGAGAGTTTTCGTTTGACGGCAAGGTTTTCTTCGGAGCCTCAAACGGCAAAAAGCTCGGATTTCCCACTGCAAATCAATACTTTGCGTCTAATATGGTTGTGCCGAAAATCGGGGTTTATGCTTCCTCGTGCGAGATCGAAGGGAAAAAGTATATCGGTTTTACCGACGTTGGGAAAAGACCTACTTTTGACAACGGAGAAGTGAGGGCTGAAACGCACCTTTTCGGGCTCGACAGAGAGCTCTATGGCGAGAATATCGAAGTGAAGCTACATAAGTTTTTGCGAGAGGAAAGAAAATTCCCGAGCAAAGAGGAGCTTATTTCTCAGCTCAACCATGATCGGGAAACGGTAATAGAATATTTTGGTCATATTTAGTGATGACAAATAGTAAATCGGGTACGGAGAAAAATCCGTGCCCGATTTTTTGCTTGTTTATTGTTCTTGACATTGTGGTTTAATAATGTTAGAATTAAAAATGCCAAATAATTACAAACAAATATGATTGCAATTTCATTTGCTATACTGCGTTTACGGGATAGTGTTTTTGTTAATTTGATAAAAACGCTCTTCCTAAAGTATGAACTATTCTGTAACGCGGTTTAGCAATCATATTTGTAATTGTTTGGCGACAGTTGAAGCGGCGTTTTTTGTGCGTAGCTTCGGCTGCGCACTTTTTAATATCAGGAGGGAAAAAGATGAGAAAGACAACAACAAAACTCTTGGCGCTGATTCTGACATTGGTGATGGTGTTGGGCATTGCACCGACGGCGGCGTTCGCGCAGGACGAAGTCATCGAACACACAACACCTGTCAGTGTGGGCGATAATACCCTTGCCGCCACAGGTCAGTGTGGCGAAAACGTCTATTGGACGTTTAATTCATCCACCGGCGCCCTCACCATCAGCGGAAAGGGGGAGATGTATGACTATAATTTTATTGGCTCAGGCCCATTTCAATATAATTCATCAATCAAATCAGTTACGATCGAATCCGGCGTAACGAGCATTGGCAGTTGTGCATTTTATAAATGCATAAGCTTAACGAGCGTGACGATCCCCGACAGCGTAACGAGTATTGGCGATGCATTTTATGGCACAGGTTACTATAACGATGAATCAAATTGGGAAAACGATGTCTTGTATATCGGAAATTATTTGATAGATGCAAAAACTTCAGTCGGCGGTCATTATTCGATAAAAGACGGTACTATACTTATTGCCGATGATGCATTTCGCGATTGCAGCAGCATAACAAGTGTAACAATCCCCGATAGCGTAACGAGCATTGGCGATTCTGCATTTTCCGGTTGCAGCAGTTTAACAAGCGTAACGATCCCTGACAGAGTAATGAGCATTGGCGATTATGCATTTTACGGTTGCAGCAGTTTAACAAGTATAACGATTCCCGACAGCGTAACGAGCATTGGCGATTATGCGTTTTACTGGTGCAGCAATTTAACAAGCGTTGACATCCCCGACAGCGTAACGAGCATTGGCGATTACGCATTTTACGGTTGCAGCGGTTTAACAAGTGTTACGATCGGCAACAGCGTAACGAGCATTGGCGGTCGTGCATTTTCAGGTTGCACCGGTTTAACAAGTGTAACAATCGGCAACAGCGTAACGGGCATTGACTATAATGCATTCTCCGGTTGCCCATTAAAAAACGTAGTAATGGGTAATGGCCTGACGTCTATTCCGTCATCATTGATTAATAAGAATACACTTGAAACATTTGTCATAGGGTCAGGCGTTTCGGCAATAGGTAATAATACATTTAAGGATTGCACCGGCTTAACAAGCATAACAATTCCCGACAGTGTAACAAGCATTGACGATGGGGCATTTAAAGATACAGCTTATTATAACAATTCATCAAATTGGGAAAACGATGTTTTGTATATCGGAAATCATTTGATAGACGCAAAAACTTCAATCAGTGGTTCTTATTCGATAAAAGGCGGCACTATACTCATTGCCGATCGGGCATTTGAAGGTTGCAGCAGTTTAACAAACGTAACGATCCCCAACAGCGTAACAAGCATTGGCTATCGAGCATTTTACGAATGCAAAAAGCTAACAAGTATAACAATCCCGGACAGCGTAACGACCATTGGCGAGTATGCTTTTTTCGGTTGCAATGGTTTAACAATCATATGTATCGAAGACAGCCACGCTCATAGCTATGCGCGTTATCACGGATTTTCGTTTAGATTAGTTGGACAGGAAGAAATGATTCCGCTCTCGGTTTCCATCGGCGACATCTCGCTCGGCTACAAATCCTCCGCGGTCATAACTCCGAAAATTGACGCTGTCGACGGCGCAAAATACGATGTAACCTACTCATCCTCCAACCCGTCCGCGGTCAGCGTTGACAACAGCGGCAGGGTGACGAGCAACAAGACGTTCGGTTTCACTCCCGGCTCGACTGTTATAACCTGCACGGTAACAGACTCCAACGGCAATACTGTGACAGACACCTGTACCGTAACAGTCCAATTCTCCGCCATCCAGTGGATAATCAAGATCGTCCTCTTCGGCTGGATCTGGTACTAAGCAACGTGACGTTGCATCCATGCCGTGCAGGTGTTAATCTGACTTTCATATTTAGTGCGCGAGCAAGCGTGACGCTTGACCCAAGCCGTGCCGGTGTTTATCTGAATCTTTACCGAAGTGCGCGAGCCGTAAAATGCATCTGACTTTGCATATCGAAAACGTGACGTTGCATCCATGCCGTGCAGGTGTTAATCTGACTTTTCCATTGA
>JAFTCG010000058.1 GCA_017454815.1 Clostridia bacterium | reverse complement strand
GCTTTTCATTTACTTTACCGGCTCGTACAAACGTACCGTTTGATCAATGCCGTGGAAGCAGGCAGTTGATTTGCAGCATTGAGGGCGAGCTAATAATATGATATATTATTTCACTTCTTGCTCGCGCACTCTATGAAAAAGTCAGATTAATACCAACACGGCATAGCAGCGGGGCTTTTCTTCCGGCTCGCGCACTTCGGTAAAGATTCAGATAAACACCGGCACGGCTTGTCAGCGGCGACTCGCCGCCACGGCTTGCCGGCGGGTGCTACCCGCTTTTCGCTAAATGCGACAACCCCCTTATGCTGAAACTTTTTAATTCAGCAATACAGCTTTCCTATCCTTCATCAAACCCTGCAAAGCCTGCGCCGTCTCCGAAGTCGGCGTCAAACTTCTGAGACGTGTTAAACAAGCCGTAAAATCCCAGCTTGCCGTCAAGATCCGAGCTTCCTTTCAGGTGGCAAGCCCACGAGAGGAATTGTTCAGGCAATTCTGACACAGGAGCGTCGGGCGTATAGATCAATACAGGCCCGCTTCCTTCCATGCCGTACGGAGTCGTGTACTCATATTTCATGCCGTCTATGATTTCAGACGTACCCGGTTCGTTTTCATATTCTATGTGAGATATGTCCATTGAATAGGTGTAATCATTGACTTTTTTCAAATTTGAAAACTTTCCGTTAAACGTGCATTTAGCCAAATTGCCGTTTGGCGCATTTTCATCGTCGGAAACCGCATCCCAGTCATGATATTCACCGGAAAATGATCCATCGGGTTTTATCTTGAGCTCTGTTCCCCAGCCGCCTACTCCTGATGAGAATACAAAGCTATTTCCTTCGAGCTTGGAAAACAGAGTCTTGGTCAGATCAGCCGTGGTCGTGGACGGTTTTGTTGTGGTCGGCTCTGTCGTAGCCTGTTTTGCCGTAGCTTCGCTGTTTTCGATCTCGTTTATCGAATGCCAGTTGAGCTCGACTGTATTTTTCCTGTTTTCTCTGTCTGTTGAGCCGGTAATCTTTTCAATAACCGAATAGTATTCGTCCTTTGCGACCTCTTTATCGAAGTTGTAGAACTTCTCGTTTTCAAGCCCGTATGCATCATATGTGAATTCGTATTTCTTCTCGAGCGTCGTCGGATCGTCCGGCGAGATCACATAAAACGCCTTTGACGGACTGGTGGTACCGAATTCAATGTAACCGCCTGAATAGATCTCCAAAAACAAGCTCATGCCGCCGGAAATCAGCTCATAAAACTCTCCGTCTTTTTGGGTGTAAATAACCTCAATGCCAACTGATGATTCCGGGAACAGAAGGGTCTTTGTTCCGATCACAAGCTCGCTCACTCCGTTTTGGTCGATGTCGACAAAAGAATAATGAATCTCTGAAAACCAATAATCCTGGTTGTTCATAGCAGTCGAAACAAGCTTGTTTTCGGAAATATAATCAGATATTTCTTTGGAAATACTATCCGATTCATCCGTGGCAGGGCGATAATCGGGCCCTATAATCTCATAGTATGCGTCGTATAGTCCCTGCAGATGCCTGTATTTTTCCAAAACAGAAAGATATAATTGTTCATTTGCGTGAAATAAGGCTTCTTCGCCGTCGGGGGTGACTTCCGGCTCTGCTTTTATGTTCTCGACGTCAAACGTCATCATGTTATTCTCGCAGCTTTTGTCCGTTGTGAGTTTATGCTTTGCGGAGACGTTTTCGTAACTGATGCTGACGACGTAAACGGATTCGACAAGGTTGAGCTGAACGTTCGGCTTTTCCTGCGTCAGCTTGAAGGTGACGTGATAGCTTTTGCCAATCTCTTCCCCGTCGTCGCTGTCGACGCTGATCTCGCATTCTTTTGAGTCTTTAATATTCTTTGATGAAAAAACGCAGAAGGTGTTGAGCGTATATTCCGCGTCGTATCCTTCGGGACGGTCGTCACCTTTGTTGCGCAAAACCAATATCACCGAGCCGACGATCAGGGCGATCACAAGGACGATCGCAATAATGGCAATTGCGGTTTTGTTCTTTTTTGAGGGCGTTTTGTTTTGGGATTGGTCGGGCTGACGCAACTGCGGTTGCTCCTTCGGCTGTGTGCTCGTTGCTTCCGCCGTTTGAGCCTCTGGAATTCTCGCGCCGCATTTTCCGCAAAACTTCTCACCGTTTTTCATCTCATTTTCGCAATTCGGACAATACATCAACTGTTGCTCCTCTCAAATTTTTTCAAGCTCATCAACGCCTGTTCTTTGTAAGAGTAAAACCCCGGCACAAATCAAATGGCGCTGTCGCTACTACACTGACAATAATACATCTATACACTCAAATAATCAATACGTTATTTATATTTTTGTTGACTTATTGGCAAGCGAGTAGTAAAATATACCTTGTATTTACTCCCCGGAGGTGCGAAAAATGCTCTTTATCTGCTACCCGAAATGCACGACGTGCCAAAAAGCCGAGAAATGGCTCGTTGAAAACGGAATTGATTTTGAAAAAAGAGATATAAAAACCGACAACCCTTCCTACGACGAGCTTAAAGATTGGTACGAAAAAAGCGGTCTTGAGATCAAAAAGTTTTTCAACACCTCAGGGCTGCTCTACAAATCGCTCGAATTAAAGGATAAGCTCCCGACCATGTCGACCGAAGAAAAGCTCAGGCTGCTGTCCACCGACGGTATGCTCGTCAAAAGACCGATCGTCGTCCGCGAAGGCATCGTCCTCGTCGGATTCAAGGAGAATGAATGGAAAGAAAAGCTCTGATAACGACCGACCAAAAAGCCAAGGGCATCGCTTTCATTATTCTTGCGGCTTTCGGCTTTTCGATGATGTCGACGTTTGTCAAACTTGCGGGAGACTCTATCCCCCCGTTCCAAAAGGCGTTCTTCAGGAACGCCTTCGCTTTTATATTCATCGGCTGTATCATGTTGAAGAATAAGGTGTCGTTCAAGCCGAGAAAAGATTGCGTCAAGGATCTGATATTCCGCTCGCTTTTCGGAAGCATCGGCATCGTCTGCAACTTTTACGCCGTCGACAAGCTGCTGCTTTCGGACGCAAATATGCTCAACAAGCTCTCGCCGTTTTTTGCGATCGTTTTTTCGATTTTCCTGCTGCGCGAGAAACCGACTTTGGTGCAGATCGCCGGCGTGCTGACGGCTCTGGCGGGGAGCGCGCTCGTGATCAAGCCGAGTCTTCAAAACCCTCAGCTTTTTGCAAGCCTGATCGGTCTTGCGGGCGGGATGTGCGCCGGATGCGCCTACACCTTCGTGCGAAAGCTCGGTCAGCAGGGCGAAAACAGTTCGCTGATAATCTTCTTTTTCTCCGCGTTTTCGTGCCTGATGTGCGTGCCGTTCATTGTTTTTGACCACTCCCCGATGACGATAATTCAGGTCGTTTACATGATCCTCGCCGGGGTTTTCGCCTGCGTTGGGCAGTACGGCATCACGAAAGCATATTTTTACGCCCCTGCAAAGGAGATCTCGGTCTACGACTATTCGCAGATACTTTTCGCAGCGGCGATAGGTTTTTTTGTTTTCGACCAGATCCCCGATCTGCTGAGTGTGGTCGGCTACGTCCTGATCTGCGTCGCGGGAATAGGTATGTTTTATTATAAAAAAAAGCAAAAAACAATAATTTAATTTGAACGGTAATGTTTGACTTAAATGCTCAATTATTGTATAATTTATTATGTATGAGCATGAATTACTATTGTAAATTGAAAAGTTGCTTCCTTTGAAGCTACGGAGGAGATTTATGAAACAGGACGTTCAGAGGACCGTTGCAAAGCTTCATTCCGCTGTGTCTATCGTCAAAATTGACAACAAGACGGACGTTTTTCCTCATAATCACGATTACTACGAATTTGCGATAACTGTTGACGACGGTTTCTACCATGTTCTCAACGGTGAAAAGGTCGACGTCAGCGTCGGCGACGTTATCCTGATCCGTCCCAGCGACGTGCACAGCCTCTATCCAACCAGGAAAACAGGCCATAAGTGCATCAACGTGTGCATTCCCATCGACCTGTTTGAAGACGTTTGCGCTCAGCTTTCTTCTACCCTCCTCGACAGGATCACCATGATGCCCGCTCCGGTCATGTTCAGCGTCAACAAATCCTCCGTCAAAGGGCTGGAGCAGAGATATACCTTTGAAAAGCGTTATTTCCCCGACCCCGAATCGTGGAAGATCGATTCGCTCAACAAGTTCTACACTTTGAGAAAATGCACGGCTTACGAATGGATCGGCAGAATAGTTGAGTCCGGCATAGTCGACGGCTCGATCGCATATTCGACCTGCATCCAGAAAATCGTCGATCTGCTCAGCGAGCCCGAAAACCTCAAACTCCCCGTCGGCATGATCATCAAAAAGAGCTATTTTTCGTCCTCATACATCAGCCACCAGTTTAAAAACCAGTTTGGCATCAAATTTGAGGACTATATCGCGATTTGCCGCGTCAAGGAGGCCGAAAACCTCCTCCTGACAACCGACATGTCGATGGAAAAAATCAGCCGCGAAGTCGGCTGGAAAAGCACAAGCAGTTTCATCAACAAGTTCAAGGAGCTCTATGGCATGACGCCCGCAAGGTTCAGGAGAGAAAAACTGAAAGGTGCCGGCAAATCCGCGTCCGAAAAGAGCTCGAAGAAATAACAATTCGTTTTCCAAAAACCAAGCACCGGATAAGTGAGATCTTATCCGGTGCCTTTTTGTCTCTATGTGTCGCGACTGTTTTATTTTGTTTGAGAAACAGGAGATTCAAAGTTTGCGGCGGAATTGAGAATAGAGCAGTCGAATGCGTCCACAAATCCGTCGTCGTTGAGGTCAGCGGCGAAAGCGTAAGCAGAGCCGTCTTCAAATTCCGTTTCAAAGTTTGCAACGCTCGAGAGGACGGAAGCGTCGAATGCGTCAACATATCCGTCGCCCGTTACGTCGCCGAAGATGACGATGTAGAAAGTCTCAACGACTTCACCCTTCTGAAGGACTTCAACCTTTGTTCCCGTGCCGAAGCCGTTTTCGGTCTCGGTATACCTGAGCGTACAGTTGTCGCAGTTTACAAGCCCGTCGAGGTCGGTGATACCTTCTTCAAGACCGTATATTACTCCATTTGTTCTGTCGATAACTGCCGTTGAACCTTCAGCAATTTCAAACACAAATCCTTCCAATTCAAGTGCGTTGAATGCGTCGGTTATCGCCTGAGCCGCCGCGTCGATCTCCTCATCGTCGAGGGATGTAAGGCCGTCTCTTGCGAGGATGTTCTGACCTGCTTGAACGGCTTGCGCATATGTCTCATAGCTCTCAACTGTGTAATCTTCCTGAGCATAGTCGGGCGTGAGCGCGAGAGCCGCTTCGAGGGCGGACGTGTCTGCGGCTTTGAGAGTCAATGCGCCAAAGAGCTGTGTAAGCTGCGCCGCAACGTTGTTGATGGCTTCGTTATCGCTCGCGACGAGAGTTGAGTCATCGTACATTTCCTGGGCTTCCGCTCTCTTCTCGGCGTAAGCGGTGTAGGACTCGTCCGTATACTTTTCGGGAGCGTAAGGCGGCGTGAGCGCAAGCGGCGCTTCGAGAGCGGACTTGTCGGCGGGGATGAATCCGAGCGCAAAATATTTATCTATAATCTGCTGTGCGCTCTGAGCGATCTCAGCGTTGTCAAGGATCGTGAGATCGTTCCTTGCAAGGATCGCGTTACCGTTTGCAACAGCGGCTTTGAATTCCGCATAGTCGGCTTCGACGCAGTCTTCTTCGTTGACTTTGTCGATGAGCGCAACAGCTTTTTCGAGGGCTTTGGTGTCAGCGTCCTTGAGCTCGAGAGCGTTATAGGCGTTCGTCAGCTCGAGTGCAAGAGCTCTGATCTCTGCATTGTTTATCGCGTTGAGGTCGGTTCTTTGGCTGTATGCGATCGCCTCGTTGTACAAGGTCGACCATGCTTCGTAGGCGTCAGCGTCTTTATAATACTGCGCGTCGTATGGAGCAAGAGCGAGAGCCGTTTGGATCGGTTCAAGGTCTACTTCGCTGATCTCAAGAGCGTCAAGAGCCGCAAGCAGCTGAGCCGCGATTTCGGGGATGCGCTCCTGGTAGTAATAGCTGATCGCTTCGTATTCTACGATCGCCAAAGCTTCATCATAAAGTGTTTTCCACGCCGAATAAGACTCTGCGGTGTAGCATTCCTCCGAATATTCGGGGAGCTGTGCCAAAGCGTCTTCAAGGACAGTGTAGTCGGCGGGGATGATCTTCATGCCCTTCAGAGCTTCGTCAAGCAGAGCGTTCTGCTTTTCAACTGCGGGCTGGGCAAGGATGTGGATATCGTAATCGAGAGCGTCGACCGTTGAAGCGAGAACCTGGAACTGTTCTTCAAGGTAGCTGGGATGGTTTTCGTAATAAACGTTGGCGACCTTGATGAGCGCATCTGTCTTGGTGTAGTCGGCTTTTTTGAGAACAAGTCCCTGATATGCGCTGTAAAGAGCTGTAACGGCGCTGTCGATCTCGGACTGAGTTACATCGATCTTCTGGTTGATCGCATTGGCGTTCCTGAGCGCTTCAAGGAATGCCGGGAATCCTGCGTCATAATACCAATCCTGGGGATTGATGCCCTTGCCGGTCGTCGTTGATCTGTCGATGGTGTCGGTCGGGGTGTTGAGAACGTATTCGATAGCCTGTCTCAAAGCAGATTTGTCGTATTTGTGGACCTGGAGATAAACGGGCATAACAAGCCAGTTCTCGATGTCATAGAAGACTGCCTTATTGTTCTTCGCTCTGTATGCGTTGTTGATGGTAAAGCATTCTCCGTCTGAGATGCTTGCGATAGTGCCGTAGAGTGGAGCGTTGATCGCAAGGGTGTTGAAACCGAATTCGCTTTTGCCTGTTCCGTAGATGAAATCCATTGAAAGCTTTGCTTTTGCATCTGCGTTGTCATCTAATACGGTAGACGGCTGAAGCGAATTGTTTACGGCATATGCCATGTGTTCAAAAGTGGAGTTGAAATATGAATTGCTTACGTTTGACTTTGCAGGGTCGTATTTAACGCCGGAGTTGACGACATATTTAACGCCTGTGTCGGCGAAAGAGGACATTGTGCTCGTGTCAAAATAGGCGTGAGAGATGGCTATATCGCCGGGGTCGCCGTAGTGGGTGCTGTTCACGTTGCTGCTGCCGGTGTCGGTCTTCTGGGTCACTTTGTAGTACAGAGAAGTGTTGTAGTCGCCGCTGTCAAGAATCTCGAGCTTGCCGGTATTGAAGTTATAGTAGTAGTTGCCACTGTTTGTGCCGTTGCGCAGCTTGGTGACAACGTTCGAGCCGAGGAATCTTGCGTTGACGACGTTCATCGCATAGTGCTTGTGAGTTGTATAAGTTGTGTCGACAGTGTGGTAGCTCATTGCGTAAGCGGAGCCGGTTTCGATGTCGCAAACGTAGGAATATGCGTGGCTTGTATATTTAACTCCGTCATATTTGTACGTCGCGGAGATGTCAAGCGTGGAGCCTGCCTGCGCATTGCCGCCGTTGATCTCCCATGTGAAGGATTTGTCCGAGCTTGAAACAAGGCTCAGAGAAACGTTCGGGCAGGTTACAACGGGGGTTTCGTCCGGAACAACGTCGAGCGTGAGCGTGACGGTCGTATAGGCCGGAGCTTCGCCCGCATAGGAGAGTATCTTTGCAGACTCGTTGGTCGATTCGGGAACACCGGAGGGAGTGGCTGCGACGATTTTCGTGCCGTGGGAATAAGAATTAGCGCCTCCTGCAACCCTCGTCACACCCGATGCCGTGAACGAAGCAGAAGGTATGAACGAATAATCATCATCTGCTGCAACCGCGGCAACGCTTACATTTGAAATCGTAAGTATCAGCACAAGCGCAATTGACAGAATTCTTTTGAATCGATTCATTTTAACGCACCTCTTTCAAAAATACAAAAGTGAAAGGGTTGAAAAACAGCCCTTTCAGCTTCATTATTAACCGGTTAAATAAACTGCAACGAGGAAGGGATGATAACATCCCCTCCTCCGGTTTATTTTCAGTGGTTTTGCCTTTTAATAATTATATCAATAGAATACGAAGTTATACGGATCGGTCTGGTCAATTTCGCCAACCCATGCGTTAACAAGGTCAACGATCGCGATATCACTTTCGTCGATGCAGTCATCGCCCGTAACGTCGCCTGCAAAGTAGTATGCAGAACCTTCAAAGCCGTCGTCGTCAAGAACCCAAGCGTTGTAGAGGTCGATGATAACAAAGTCGGATTCGTCAATTGCGCCGTCGCCCGTGAGGTCGCCGAAGATTACTACGTCGAAGCTCTTGTCAAGCTCGCCGTTGATATAAAGATCGATCTTCGATCCGGTACCGATCTCTCCGCCTTCGCCGGAAGGAGTGACAACGATCTCGCCGCCGTTCGAAGTTCCGAGATAGTCTTTAATATCATCGGCTGTGAGGTATTCGGCAAGGCCGCTGATGTAGTTGTTTTCAGCGTCAACAATTACACCTTCTGCAACGCCGACGATATCGGAGTCAACCTTGAGCGGAACGAGGAGCTGGATCGCGGTGTAGAGCCTTCTGGCCATGTTGTCAACTTCGTTCTGATCGCTCTGGAGGCGGATCGTCTGTTCAAACTCTTCTGCCTCGGCGATAACGTAGTTGAGGATCGCAACGGAGTCTTCGGTGTAGAGCGATGTGTCGATGGCCTTTGCCTGTCTGATAAGTTCGTCAAGAACGGTATAGTCGGCGGTCGGGTTTTCAAGAGTCTTCCATGCGTGGATGAGCTCGCGCCTTGCGTAGTTGACCATCGACTGCTTGTTGATGGGATCTTCTTCGTCTTCTTCGTTTTCGTAGATGGCGATATTAGTTACCGCCTTTGCATGTTTGAGAGCCTTCTGGTATGCAGCCCAGACACGTGCCGGATAATTGGCGGCTTTGTAGCCCTGGTCTGTTACAAGCTGGATGATGTAGTCAAGCTGAGATGTATTTGCGCCGCGCTGCTGGAGTCTGCCGAAGGTCTCCTGAAGATTATAGAATGCGGCGTTGATCGCGGACTGGCCGTATTTTTCCGTCAATCTCGGATCGGTGACATAGTCGCCGTAGCCCGCTTCAACGAGAAGGTCGTATTTTGCGATTTCGGTGTAGTACCTTCTGATGAAAGTTTTCGCTTCGCTGTATGCGCTGTAGAAACGAAGGTATGTGTAGCCTTCAAAGTCAACCATCGAGTTCCAGTTTGCAGGATCTTCGTCATAGACGTCGTCGGGAATTCCGAGAGTGTTGAAGCACTGGATTACGTAGTTGTCGAGCTCTTCGATCGTCTTGTTCTGGAAGCTCGCCGGAACGACAACTTTGAGCCAGGGGATGTCGTCTTCAAGTCCAATGAATGGGGTGATGAACTGGAGAGCTGACTTGAACAGGTCTCCGCCCATTGAAGCAACGCCGATTACTATTCTTCCTGCGATGTTTGCAAGATAGTCTTTGTAAAGCAGGTGATCAATGGAAGCCATTGCGTCGCTGTCGATGGGAGATGCGTTGATGACAACGTTGAGGACGTTGTTGACGATCGTGCAGACTGCGCGAAGAGCGTTCTGGTTCATCGGGCTCGAGGAGTTCTTGTAGAACATGCTCAGGATCGTGTCAATGCGAAGATCGAGAGCAGCGTTTACGATGTGGTTCATGACGAGGTCATAGGAACCGGATACTCCGTTCAGGAGCGAAAGCGGGATCATAGTGAAAATGGTGTTATCGAGGATCGTCCAGGGGTTTGTGCCGGATGTATCGCACTTCTGGAAGATGCCGCCGAAGTTTCCGCCCGGATAACGTCCGTCGGAGTTGTCGACCTGGTTTGCCCAGCGAATGATCGCCATCATGTTGTTTTCAAGCGATACGCCCTGGCGAAGTCCCGTGATGGGAGTGTAGGCCTGGAGATAATATACGCCGATGTCAGTGAAGATCTGAATAAGGAGCTCTTTGCTGATCGTCGCCTGGCCGTGAGCGATCTTGTTCATATAGTTCTGGTTGGGGATGACCTCGGCGGCGAAATGCATTCCGATGTAGCAGCCGAGTTCTTCAAGAGTCGTGCACTGGTGGTCGATTACGATATAGTCGATATATTTTTCAACGAACGCCTGGCCGACATAAACAACGAGCTCTTCAGCGTCCATCGCTTCGATCTCGGAGATGGGTTTGATCTCCGTTGTGTCGGGGATGAGCTGTTCTGCGAAAGTCTCGTAGATGTTCAGCGCGAAGCTGCGAAGGTTGGAGATGATGTGAGAGTTGTCTCCGCCGACCCAGAAGTCGTCTCCGGTCCATACTACGGAAAGAACGTAATCTATGAAGTCATTGATCTGACCGAAGATACCTTCGGATGTATTGCCCCATGTGTAGCCTGTGAAGTTGTAGTCGAAGTTGATATGTGTTTTGATGAAATCGTCAACTTCAGAGTCGTCTCCGCCTGTTCCGTCATCGTTGACGTCCGTATAACCGGCAAGCTCTTTGATGTACTTCTTGACATCTGTGTTGATGATGGGCATGATGTAGTCGGTCATCGCAGCGTTTGCAGCGTTCTCGATCCACTGGTAGAGAGTGTAGTTGCTGAAGCTGGTCTTGCCCGCCATGCTGGGGAGATAGCCTTCAACGGCAAGTCCGTCGGGGCCGTCGCCGCCGAGGAGATAGGTGTCGATTGCGTGCTGGATGATCCAGTCGGCGGAAGTTCCAGGAGGACATTCGTCAACGAAGTTGCTGACAAGGTTGTGATAAAGAGCGTCCTTCACCTTGGCGCCGATGTCGATAACGATCTTGCTCTTGTCAACAAAGCTATCGAGGATACCGAGAGAGATCGTTCCCTTCATGTAGTTGTAAATCAACGGCAGGTTTGTAAAGGCGATCGCAACGAGGTTGACGATCATCGCAAGGTCGTCACCCTGATTTCTGTAGCATTTGCCCAGATATGCATCATTGATGCTTTCAAGGTCGCCGAGATCAGCCACCTTGCACGCGGCTTCGTAAGTATCGCCATTGACGAATTTGTTCAGAGTGTAGATCGCCAAGTCGATGCTTCTGAAGTCAAGGTTGATGCTGGCAACGCCCGCAAGAGAATAGTCGATTTTGATGTCGGCCTTCGCCAAAGCCTCGTCGACCATGTTGAGAAGGAGAGTCGCCCTCTGCTTGGCGTTAAGACTTTTCGTGCCGTGCGAATCCGTGTAACCGGGGCTGCCGAGATCGGCTCCGGCGCTGACGCCGATGCTGACTGTCGTGAAGATCATCACGAACGTCAACATGACGCATAACATTTTTTTCCATTGTTTCATAGTGAACACCTCCGTTTGATTCTTAAAACATGGAGCAAAGGCAAGCAGGGCAGATAATTCCACCCATACTTATAATATTTTGCATTATTATATTATCACATTTTTTGTGCATTGTAAAGGGTTTTTTTCATAAAAAATTATTAAAAACTGTTCAAGAATTAACAAAAAAACCGCCGCATAAACACGACGGTTGAAAGTATGCATGAGCATCATTTGTGTAATTTGCGCTTTAATTCTTTTCGCGAAAATGCAACAGTTTCCGAATGCTTCAGCCCTTTCTCCAGACCATTTTGTCGACTACCCCGGTGAAGGAGCTGATGATCTTCACGACCTTGGAGCTGACGTTGGTGTCAACGTAGTCGGGGACGACGGCTCCGTTGTCGGAATCCTCTACCATTTCCACTGCGGTTTCAACGCACTGCAAGACCTGCCCCTTCTCGACTCCTGCGAGGACAAAACAGCCCTTTTCCATCGCTTCGGGACGTTCGGTAGAAGTCCTGATGCAGACGGCGGGGATCGGGTTTCCGATCGACAGGAAATAGCTGCTTTCCTCCGGCAGAGTTCCCGAATCCGAAACGACGCAAAAGGCGTTCATCTGCAGATTGTTGTAATCGTGGAATCCGAGCGGCTCGTGGCGGATGATCCTCTCGTCGAGCTCAAATCCGGCTTTCTCAAGACGTTTTGCCGACCTGGGATGGCAGGAATACAAAACGGGCATATCGTACTTCCTCGCCAGCTCGTTGACGGATTCAAAAAGAGCGAAAAGATTCTTGTCGGAGTCGATGTTCTCCTCCCTGTGGGCGGAAAGAAGGATATATTTTTTCTTTTCAAGTTTGAGCCTTTGGAGAATATCGGACGACTTGATTTTTTCGATGTTGTTATCAAGCACTTCAGCCATAGGCGAGCCTGTTACGAACGTGCGTTCCTTCGGCAGTCCGCATTCGGCGAGGTACCTTCTGGCGTGCTCGGAATAGGCGAGGTTGACGTCGGAGATGATGTCGACTATCCTCCTGTTCGTCTCCTCCGGGAGGCATTCGTCCTTGCACCTGTTGCCGGCTTCCATGTGGAAGATCGGGATATGCAGTCTCTTGGCGGGTATTGCGGAAAGGCAGGAGTTCGTGTCGCCGAGGACGAGCACTGCGTCGGGTTTGATCTGCGCCATGAGCTTGTAAGAACAGTTGATGATGTTGCCTACGGTCGCGCCGAGGTCGTCTCCGACGGCGTCCATATAAACCTCCGGATCGTCAAGGCAGAGATCGCGGAAGAATATGCCGTTGAGGGTGTAATCGTAGTTCTGTCCTGTGTGGGCGAGAACTGTGTCAAAATACCTTCTGCATTTCATTATCACGGCGGAGAGCCTGATGATCTCCGGCCTCGTGCCGACGATGATGAGCAGTTTTAGCTTGCCGTTGTTTTTAAAGCTGACGTCACTGTAGTCGAGTTTCATATCGTGTCACCTGTTAAACCTTTTCAAAGAAAGTGTCGGGTCTGTTCGGGTCGAAAGTCTCGTTTGCCCACATGAGCGTCACAAGGTCCTGCGTATCCGAAAGATTGATGATGTTGTGGGTGTAGCCGGGGAGCATATAAACGGCTTCGATCCTGTCGCCGGAAACTTCAAATTCGATCACCTCGTCGGAGCCTATCCGGCGCTGCTGAATGAGCGCCCTGCCGTAGACGACTATGAACAGTTCCCACTTTGTGTTGTGCCAATGCTGTCCTTTGGTTATGCCCGGCTTTGAGACGTTCACGGAAAACTGGCCGTATTCGTGTGTTTTCAGGAGCTCCGTAAAGCTTCCTCTGTCGTCGACGTTCATCTTCGGCGAAAAAGCGGCTTTCTCCTTCGGGAGATAGGAAAGATAAGTCGAAAACAGCTTTTTTTCAAACGAGCCGTCGGGGATCTTCGGAACGAACAGATCCTGCGGCAGTTTTTTGAAGCTTTCGAGCGTCTCGACTATCCTGCCGAGAGTCACCTTGTGCGTTGTCGGAACGTAGCAGAATTTTCCGCCCTCCGCCACGATGATCTTCATGCCGTCGTAATAGCACCTGTGTTCTCTACCCTCGAGCGCGTCGAGCATCTCGGCAACAAGGTCGTCGATGTAAAGAAGCTCCAGCTCGGTCGACGGATCGTTGACCTTTATCGGCAGATCGTTGGCTAAGTTGTTGCAAAAAGTGGCGACGGCGGAATTGTAGTTCGGTCTGCACCACTTGCCGAACAGGTTCGGAAAACGGTAAACGAGGATCCTTGCGCCCGTTCTTTCACCGTAGGCGAAAACGGCGTTCTCGCCCTCGAGCTTGCTCTGCCCGTAGGGACTGCCCGCAAATCTGCCCTGCAAGGTCGCCTGGACTGACGAAGAGATCATAACCGGGCAGGTGTTGCCCCTTCCTTCAAGAAGGTCGAGCAGTTCGCTCGCAAAGCCGAAATTTCCTTTCCTGAACTCGGAGACGTCCTTTGGTCTGTTCACGCCGGCGAGGTTAAAGACGAAATCAGCCTGCGCGCAGTAGCTTTCCAGCTCTTCGCGGGTCGAATCAACATCGTATTCAAAAATTTCTTCAATTTTCAGCCCGGGGCGCGTCCTGTCCTTGCCGTCCCTGACATTTTTCAACGCCTCGACAAGGTTTTTCCCGACGAATCCCGCCGAGCCGGTCACAAGAATTTTCATATTATTTATCCCAATTTTCAAGCTGTTCGCGGACGTAAGGAAGCTCCATAAGTCTCGCTTTTATCTGTTCAACGTTGAGGATCTTCGTTTTGTTGGAACTGAATTCCCCGATGACGTTTTCTTTCGTGTCGCCGACGTTGAAGTACTTGTCGTAATTGAGGTCGCGCTTGTCGCTGGGGACTCTGTAGAAATCTCCGAGGTCGATCGCCTTTGCGCCTTCTTCCGTCGTGAGCAGCGTTTCGTACATTTTTTCGCCGTGGCGGATGCCGATAGTTCTGATCTCGTGCCCTTGAGGAGCAAATATCTCCGTGACCGCTTTGGCAAGATCGCCGATGGTGCTGGCGTCAGCCTTCTGAACGAGAATGTCGCCGGAAACGCCTTTTTCAAACGCAAACAAAACGAGGTCGACCGCTTCTTCAAGGCTCATGATGAATCTTGTCATGTTCGGGTCAGTGATGGTGATCGGGTTGCCCGCCTTTATCTGGTCAATCCACAGCGGAATGACAGAGCCTCTCGAACACATGACGTTACCGTACCTCGTGCAACAGATCTTCGTTTTTTCAGGAGATACAACTCTCGATTTTGCGACGATGACCTTCTCCATCATCGCTTTGGAAGTACCCATTGCGTTGATGGGATAAGCCGCCTTGTCGGTGGACAGGCAGATCACTCGCTTTACACCCTCGTCGATCGCTGCAGTCAGGACGTTGTCCGTGCCGATGACGTTCGTTTCAACGGCTTCCATCGGAAAAAACTCGCACGAAGGAACCTGCTTGAGCGCCGCCGCATGGAAGATGTAATCCATGCCGTACATTGCGCTCTTGACGGACTGAATGTTCCTGACGTCGCCGATGTAGAACTTTATCTTGCCGGAAACTTCGGGCATTTTCGCCTGGAACTCATGCCTCATGTCGTCCTGCTTTTTTTCATCCCTCGAAAAAACGCGTATCTCGCCGATGTCCGTGTCGAGAAATCTGTTGAGAACAGCGTTGCCGAAGGAGCCCGTTCCGCCCGTGATCATGAGTGTTTTATCTTTGAATATTGATTGACTCATATAAATGACCTCTCAAAAACGTTTGTATTTTTATAATTGTACCATTTTCCCGGTTAAAAGTCAATATTCCCGTATATTAAAGCGGGGTTCCGGTGGCGACCCAATGAGTACCTTTCGTGTCATGCGTATCCTCCAGCTCCTTCTGGGTAAGCAAAAAGGAATCAGTGTCGTAACCCTTGTCGGAGTAATCGGCGTCGCACCAGGTCGGATCAACGCCATATGTCAGGCCGTTATCGAGCATCACCTGGTTCCAGCAATGCACTCCTCCGCTGTCGCAAACGCACCACAGCCCCTCTCTCTGGCACAAAAGCTGATAAGCATAAGCATAAGCCTGGCAAAGTCCTTCGCCATCAAGCAGAGGCCCGTTCAAATAGCAATATGCATAATCGAAGTTTATTCCCTCCTCCTGCAATTCTTCATCCGTTTTGTCAAGATAAGTCGTCCTACGGCACAATTCGCCCAGTATGAACTCGTATTTTTCGGCTGCAGGAACTCTTTTTTTCATTTTCCCCAAGATGCTCTGACAGACGTTCTCGATCCTTCCAATGTACTTAACAATAAAATCGGCGGAGAATTCTTCGCAGTTTATCCAGTTGTAGCTATAGTCAAATCTGAATCCATTCTCATCCGCTTCATCCGTCGAAACGTAAAGGCGCAGCTCAGGATAATCGCCAAACATCGCATCTTTTATTTTATAAATATGGTCTAGCTCCTTTTGAGAGGATGGGTGAAGATAAAAAACTTCAAACCTCAGAGCTTTTTCAAGCCATTCATCATAGGTCTTTTGGTCGTCGCCCGACAGACGCGCCCTTTCGCCTTCGAGCGATCTGTCAAGTTTAATGTATGACAGATCTTTTGCGCCGTTCTGATTCCATTTCCACTCTATGGTATCCCGTATTACGGTTTTTGGAGCAGTACTTTTTGCAACCGTGCTTTTTACGGCAGTACTTTTTTCAGTGACCGCGGAGGTAGTGACCGCCGTGGTGGTTTCAGCATCAACAGGCTTATCTGATTCCCCGGCGGCGACACTTTGGCTTTCGTCTGTCACAGACGTTTTCTCCAAAGCTTCGGTAACTTCCGAGGTCGTTTCAGCCTTTTTTGAGCAAGAAGCGTTCGTCAGGATAAGAATACCCGCAATAATCAGTGCAATAATTCTTTTCTTTTTCATGGATTTGCTCTCCCTTTTCTTTTTCTCATCAGCAATGATACTCTAAACATAGAAGGATTTGTTTCCAAAAGCGAAATATGATATCAGAGAAATAATTGTCGGCAACAAATTTTCTGATGAGTACCCATGTGTATTACCTGTGTGCTGCCATACGGGCGTTGCATTTCTTTGTTTTGCAGGAAACGAGCAGTTTCCTATTAAACGAAAAACCGGCCGTGGAGCGCACGACCGGGCAAAGGGCTATGGGTTATTTGTTTACGAATTTTGCGATGATCTTTGTGATCACTTTTGTTGCAGACTCTGCAAACTTTGAAAAGATGTTGCTGAAGAATTCCTGGACAGGAGCCGGGATGAATTTGTCGAGGAAGCTCTTGATCTTCATCTTCGTGATGGCGTTCTTGAATTCCTTCAGGTCTGCATCCTGGTCGATCTCATCTCTCTGCTTGACCTGGACGCCGACGCCTGCGTAGGCGCCGATGTTAGCTGTCTTGGCTCTGTAGTCGATCGTGTTGCCGAACATATCCTGCGCAACAAACCATGTGAGCGGAACTGCCACGCCGTATTTGTCATAGATGTTCGTGCCGCCCTCGACCATCGGGGAGTCGTCGTCAAGGATGAATTCCGAGAGAACCGTGCCCGTCATGGTCTGCGAGGACGCATACTGCGGATGGGCGAGAACTGCGTCGTCGCCATCGTTGACGTTGGTGTAGTGGTAGCAGTTTGTGTTAAACCAGTTTTCCTTCGCGATCTTGACCTCGCCGAGGAGCTCCATGTCGTAGATGTTGTTGGCGATGACGCTGAGCTTAAGCTTGCTCATGTCAAGTGATTTCGGTTTGTAGAACGTGTTGTTGAAGATTCCCATGACGGTCGTGTCGGTTGTAGAGAAGACCGTGGGAAGCTTGTTGTCGTTTGAGGAGATGCAGTAAGTCACTGCAACGTAGCTGTCCGCCTGAAGGGAGTTGATCATGAACGCCGCATTACCCTGGGAGAAGACATTGGAAACGACAGTGTTCTTTGTGTTGATGAGGGAGATCGCGGGGCCGTTGCTGTCGGTGATCTTTGCGTTGGCGAAGGTTACGTTGTTACAGTTCTTGATGACTACAGCCGCGTCGGTTACTGGCTCGACATTCGGGATCGCCTCGCCCTCGCCGACTTCGGGAATTTCAACATAATATGCCGCCTTCGCCGTAAAACCGTCAACGTTGAATCCGTCAACTCCGTCAACTATGAGAGCGGCGCTCTTGCTGTATTCAACGGAACCGTTGGAGAAAGATACGTTCTCAACGCCGGTGTTGATGGTAATGGGAGCTTCAACATATTTGAAGTCGCAGCCCGTGATCGAGACGTTCTTGTTTTCGCCTTCGAAGTCGACGGGTTTGTTCATCGTCTTTTTGACGGACTGGTTTGCGACGTAGCTGTCAACGTTTTCGAGCACGACGTCGGAGCTGTTCTTGATGTGGATTCCGTTGCCGTTAACGGCGCTGATGCTGATGTTTTTAACAGTGATAAAGGTGCAGTCGATGATGTCGATGCCGTTGCCCTGCTCAGTCGTAAGGCCGGAGTTGCTTCCGCTTCCGTCGGTGACGCTCGCGTTGTAGTTGCAGACCACGGTCACGGGAGTCGTTGCAGTGCCTTTTATGCCGTTGAGTACAAGGGTAGTGTAATAAAGCTCGTCGGAAGAAACGTTGATGACGACGCCCGTTCTGTCCCCGGCGGAGATCTTTTCGTTGATCAGGGCAACCGCATTCTCGGACGCAAGGTCGTCAAGGGACCAGGGATTTGACTTCGTTCCTTTTGCGGTAGCGGAGCCTGTTGCAGTGACGTATCTCACATAATCGTTGTCGCCCGCGATGGCGGAAACGGTGAAGATCGAGAAAACCATAACAAGCGCCATTATCATGGAAAGAGCTCTGTAGTTTTTCTTCATGTTATTTTCCTCCATAGAAAATCAGATCTTTTGACCGAGTCGAAGACTTATAAAGCCCTACTCAATCACAGATTAAGATTAACACAATTTGTTTTCAAAGTCAAGCAAAAAACTGTTTAATGCTATAAAAAATTATTAAAAATCACCGGATTTCCCACCTCAGACAAGACTTTTTCGGGATGTGCAATGCACCGCATTTGTCCGCAAAGCATCCCGTTTTCAAAGTTTAAAAAAATAATGGTGCAAAGGTGTTGATTTCGGCACTTTTAAATGGTATAATAACTAAATATATGACTCATAGTATCGGAGGTAGGAAATGAAAAGGAAAATTTTGTCTGTAGTTTTTGTTCTGGCGAGCGTCTGCCTGCTTGCCTCATGCAGCGGAAAAATCGACGCCGTGACCGACAACAACGGCCAGCAGTACACCATAAAAAGGGACGGTAAGGGGTTTGCCGAAACCGACGAAAAGGGTGACCTTATCGTCTACGAAACCGACGAAAACGGAAAGATAAAGCAAAACGCCGAGGGCGAGGACGTCACCTCCGTGGTTGATTTCCCGAACTATATCGCCAACGACAAAACCGTCGAATGTGAATATTTCTCGCTCGCGATCCCCGATGGATGGCAGATGCAAAAGGGCCACACCGTGAAACTGCTCAACGAGGAATCCCAGGCGGAGATCAGCTTCACCCTGCGTTCGACGAACTCCGTCGACGACTGCATCAACCAGGTCAAGGATCTCTTCAGCGATTGGGATTTCAAGTGGAAAGAAACCGAACAGAAGTTCGACTTTGCCACGGCAAAGGTCATCTCGTCGGACAAGATCATCGAAAACTATGAGAAGTCCTACTACGTCTTTGCCATTGACGACACCACCTACGTCGTCAGCACTTCATTTAACAAAAAGCTCGCCGACAGCGTTGACTTCGCTTCCGTTATCGGCAGCATAGCTTTCAAATAAGCTTACAGGGAGGAGAAAGAGTTATGATATTTACACAGGAGATCGGCATCGATCTCGGAACCGCAAACACTCTTGTATTCATGAAAGGCAAGGGTATCGTCATCCGCGAGCCGTCCGTCGTCGCCGTTGACGGAAGGATGAACCCCCCGAGAGTTGTCGCCATCGGCACTCAGGCGAAGGAAATGATAGGCAGGACTCCCGGCTCGATTACTGCGGTAAGGCCCCTGAAGGACGGCGTTATCGCGGACTTTGACATCACTTCGGACATGCTCAAGGAATTCATCCGCAAAGCGATCAGCGGTTCTCTTTTCACCAGAGCCAAGGTCATGATCTGCATCCCCTCCGGCGTTACGGAGGTCGAAAGGCGCGCCGTTCACGACGCCGCAAGGAGCGCAGGCGCAAAATACGTCAGCCTCATCGAGGAGCCGATGGCTGCCGCTATCGGCGCAGGTCTCCCCGTGCTTGACGCAACCGGCAGCATCGTCGTTGACATCGGCGGAGGTACAAGCGAAGTCGCCGTGATCTCCCTGGGAGACATCGTCACTTCCCGCTCTGCAAAGGTCGCCGGAGACAATTTCGACGAAGCGATCATTACATACATCCGCAAAAAGCACAACGTTCTCATCGGAGAGCGTACCGCAGAAGAAATCAAGATCAACATCGGCTCCGCATATCCCTACGAGGGCGAAGGCAGCATGACCGTCAAGGGCAGAAGCCAGATGGACGGTCTCCCGAAGCTGATCGAGATCTCTTCCGCCGAAGTCAGGGAAGCTCTCGCCGACTCCGTCGAGCAGATCGTTGAGGCGATCCGCCTGACGCTTGAAAAAACTCCGCCCGAGCTCTCGGCAGACATCATGGATCACGGCATCATGCTCACCGGCGGCGGCGCACTGCTGCGCGGTCTCGACAAGCTCATCGCCATCGAAACCAAAATGCCCGTGCATATCGCCGAAAATCCGCTCGACTGCGTTGCAAACGGCGCGGGACTTTGCCTTGAATCAAATGCGCTGAAGAGATCCAGATGATTTTTATTGTGAGGTAACCTCAAATGAGCGAGTTCTTTAAAGGTAAAAAATTCAAAATACTCGTCGTTGTCATTGCCGCGATCGTCGCCGGAAGTATTTTTGCGTCCGTATCGCAAAACGCCTCGTCCCCCGTTTCCTCGGTTTTCAGCGTCGTGTTTTCACCGATACAGCGCCTGTCGACCTACGTCAGCGGCAAGCTGTCCGATTTTTCGCTGAATTTCCGTTCTTCTTCGACGTACAAGGCAAAAGTTGAGGAGCTCGAAAAGACTCTTGAAGAATACCAGCTTCAGCTCATCGACTATCAGCAGACGAAGCAAAAGCTGACTCTTTACGAGGAGTTCCTCGGCGTAAAGGAGGAAAACCCCGACTTTACTTTTGAGCCTGCGACGGTCATCTCAAAGGACAGCGTCGACCTGTTCTACTCCTTCGTCATCAGCAAAGGATCCGCGGACGGTATAAAGGTCGATGATCCCGTTATCTTCGGCAAGCATCTTGTCGGAGTCATCTCGTCCGTCAGACCGACGACGAGCGTCGTCAGGACTATCCTCGACCCGAAGGTCAACGTCAGCGCATATGACACGCAAAGCAGCGAATACGGTTACGTCACCTCCAACGCCGAAATGGCACTCAGGGAAGAATGCTATCTGCCGGGTCTCGAAAGGAACACCGCCATCACGAAGGGATCGGTCATCTGCACGACCGGTATCGGCGGCATTTATCCCAAAGATCTGATCATCGGCACCGTCTCCGACGTTCTCAACGACAAGCACGGTTTTTCTTCCTACGCCGTGATCAAAACGCAGGTCAACATCCCCGACCTCCAGAACGTTTTCGTTCTGACGTCCTTCAAGGGACAGCAGGGTCAATCGGAAGAGTGATCCCCGACAAAATCTGAGAGGGTGAACAAAAATGAACAGAGAAAGCCGCAACGCGCACATCAAAAGACTGATCCTCGCCGCCATTGTCGTCTTTGCCTGCATTGTGCAGTTCTCCGACTCGTTTTTTCAGAAATTCTTCGGCGTTGGCATTCTCTACACGATCCCTGTTGTCGTCTGCATCTCGATGTTCCAGGGCGAGATCATCAGCCTTTGCGCGGCTCTCATCGCCGGCGTTTTCTGGGACAGCGTTTCGGCGCAGAGCGTATGCTTCAACACGGTTTTCCTTTGCCTTTGCGCTTTCCTGACCTCGTATGCAGTCCAGAAAAGGCTGCGGAATTTTCTCGTAACCGCCCTGATACTGAATTTCGGCGCGATTTTCCTCCACGAGATTCTCTATTGGCTTTTGTTCGTCGTCACGAACGGAAACGGCGGCGCAGCTTATGCACTGTTCAGGTTTTATATCCCGTCTTTCCTCGTCACCGGAGTCATCAGCGTCCCGATCTACTATTTCATCAATTTCATCCACAGAAAATTCAGCGAAATGTGATACTCGCTTAAACTATATCCCCTTCTGAAAGGAGGTAAGCGCTTTGAGAAAACTCAGCAGAAGAGATTTCATCTTCATCGGTCTGATAGTCTGCATTTTTGCGGCATTCATCATCCGATTCGGTTTTTTCCAGATCGTCAAGGGCAAGGAATATTCAAAAGTCGGCGAGAGCGTTGCCTCCCAAGTAATCAACGTCAAAGCTTCGCGCGGCGAGATCCTTGACCGAAACGGCACCCCGCTCGTTGCGAACAGGCAGGGCAACGCCATCGTCTTCTACGGCTCAGATTTCCCCGAATACTCCAAAAAGCCGGAGCTCCAGAAGATCCGAAACGAAGAGATCCTTGCTCTCATCAGGCTTTTTGAATCCCGCGGCGAAGAATGGATCGACTGTCTCCCCCTCGAGATCAACGAAGACGGGCAAGTCGCTTTCAAAGAAAACAGCGACAACGACATCTCCGCCTTCAAGAGCAAGGATATGCTCAACCTCAACAGCTACGCCACCCCCGACAACTGCATGGACGCCCTGATCGACAGGTATTCCCTCGCCGACTACAGCACCGAGGACGCGCTGAAGATCGGCTCCGTGTGCTACGGCATGCTCAAAAACGTGTTCAACTCCTCGAACTCCTACACGTTTGCCGACGACGTTTCGGACGAGCTTGTGTCTATTATAAAGGAAAACAGCAAAAAATTTCCCGGCGTTGACGTCGAGATCGTGACCTACAGGGAATACACCGACCCGACCCTTGCGCCGCACATCGTCGGCATGGTCGGCAACATCAGCGCAGAGGAATACGCCGAGAAAAAAGACACTTATTCCATGACGGACGTCATCGGCAAGAACGGCATCGAGCTCGCCATGGAAGACGACCTGCGCGGCGAAGACGGCTACAAAACCCTTTACACCGACGCCGACGGCAACACCTCCACCCAATACACGAAAGACCCCGTCCAGGGCAACAGCGTGATACTGACCATCGACTCCAAGATTCAGAAGGTCGCCCAGAACGCTTTGAAAAACTGTCTTGACGAGCTCGCGCCGGAGATCGTCGGCACTGCTCCGGCAGGCTCCGTTGTTGTCCTCGACGTCAACTCCTCGGACGTTCTGGCGGCGGCGACCTACCCAAGCTACAATCTTGAGGATTACAACAAGGACTACGAAAAGCTCGCAAAGGACGAAGCCGCTCCGCTTTGGAACAGGGCGTTCCTGAGCGCATACGCTCCCGGCTCCACGATGAAACCCTGTGTTGCGCTCGCCGCGTTGAACGAAAACGTCATTACTGAAGAAAACACTGTCTTTTGCAGTCAGATATACGAATACAAGGATCTGAAGCTCAGATGTACCGGCGCGCACGGCAGCGTCAACGTCGTCAGCGCCATAAACTATTCCTGCAACAGCTTCTTTTACGAGATGGGACGTCTGCTCGGCATCGACACCCTCAACAAATACAAAGACCTTTTCGGCTTCGGCCAGAAGACGGGCGTTGAGATCGACGAAGCCGTCGGCGTTGTCGACAGCCCCGAATACAGGCAATCCATCAGCCAGGTCTGGTACCCCGGTTTTACGCTTCAGTCGGCGATCGGTAACGCGGGCGACCTTGTAACTCCGATCCAGCTTGCAAACTACTGCGCCACAGTCGCGAACGGCGGCACAAGGTACAAGCGCACTCTTCTCAAATCCATCAAAACTTACGACTACTCCACGACCGTTTGGGAAAACTCGCCGACGATTGCCCACAAAAACGACATCAGCGCCGGTTACTACGACCTCGTGCGTGAGGGCATGTACCTCGTCGGAACCGTCGGCTTTTGCGCGGACGTGTTCTCAAAGCTTCCTATCAAGGCGGGCGCAAAAACAGGTACCTCCCAGGTTGAAAGATACGTCAACGGCCAGAAGGTCATCGCCACAAACGGTTTTCTCATCACCTTCGCGCCTTATGAAAACCCGCAGATTGCCATTTGCGTCGCCCTCGAGGGCGGTACTTCCGGCGCGTCCGTAGCCCCCGTCGCGAGAGACATTTATTCATACTATTTTAAATCGCAAAACGACGACGCTTCCGCGCTGCTTGAAGGCATTCCCACGACCGACGAAAGCGTTCAGGGAACGACAACTCAGCCAAACGGCAACTCAAACGACACGTTGCTTCAATAGACGCGGCACGTTGCTTTAAAAAATAATAGCATATCAAGGAGAATTGTCCCATGGGATTATTTAAAAAATTCAACCTCGGACTTAAAAAAACGAGAGAAAGCATGGCGGGAGCTATCGAAAATATGCTCCACAGCTACAAGGACATCGACGAATCTCTCTACGAAGATCTTGAAGAGATCCTCGTCATGGGTGACGTCGGCATAAACACGGCGCAGGAGATCGTTGAAAAACTTCGCCAGAGGGTGAAGGACAAGAATATCGGCACTCCCGAGCGTGTGAAACAGCAGATCAAGGAGATCGTTGAAGAAATGCTGACGGGCGACGAGCAGATGGAGCTCATCACCGTTCCTTCCGTCATCCTCGTCATCGGCGTCAACGGTGTCGGCAAAACGACGACCATCGGCAAAATGGCGGCGATGTACAAAGCTCAGGGCAAAAAAGTCCTCCTTGGTGCCGCCGACACTTTCCGCGCCGCTGCCATCGACCAGCTCCAGATCTGGGCTGACCGTGCAGGCGTTGACATCGTCAAACACAAAGAGGGCGCGGACCCCGCCGCCGTCGTTTTCGACACCATCCAGGCAGGTAAAGCGAGGAACGTCGATGTCATCATCTGCGACACCGCCGGAAGACTTCACAATAAGAAAAACCTTATGGATGAGCTCGAAAAAATCTACAGAGTCATCGACAGGGAGCTCCCGTACTCCGACCGAGAAAGTTTGCTCGTTCTTGACGCAACGACGGGTCAGAACGCCGTGAACCAGGCCAGAGAATTCAAAAACGTTGCGGAGATCACCGGCATCGTCCTCACAAAGCTCGACGGTACCGCAAGAGGCGGCGTTGTGCTCTCAATCAAGAACGACCTGCGTGTTCCCGTCAAATTCGTCGGCGTCGGCGAACAGATGGATGATCTCCAGCCGTTTGACCCGAAGGCTTTTGCGGAAGGTCTCTTTGAATCCGAGCCGCCCAAAGAAGACGACGAAATCGCACAGGAAGAAGAATAATAATATGGATTTTCTCATCGCCACTCACAACAGAAAAAAACAGTCTGAAATGCAGCGACTGCTCGCCCCCCTTGGCATCAAAGTTCTCACCGCGGACGACCTCGGCGTTGTGCTGACCGAAGTCGAAGAAACCGGCAAAACTTTTGAAGAAAACGCAAGGCTTAAAGCCCTGTCCGGCCTTCGGGACACTTCTCTCCCCTGCATTGCCGACGATTCGGGGCTCTGCGTCGACGCTCTGGGCGGCGCTCCGGGGATCTACTCCGCAAGGTACGGCGGCGAAGACGGCAACGATAAACTCAACAACGAAAAGCTCCTCAAAGAGCTTGAAAACGTCAATAAAGAGGACAGGACGGCAAAATTTGTCTGCTGCATCTGCTGCGTTTTCCCCGACGGCGGCGAGATCGTTGTCAAGGGCGAATGCAAGGGCGAGATCGCCTTTGAAAGGCACGGCAGCGGCGGCTTCGGCTACGATCCGCTGTTTTTGACCGAATACGGCTGTTTCGGCGAGATGACGAGCGAGGAAAAGGACGCAGTATCCCACCGCGGGAACGCCCTTCGCCTTCTGGTGAAGGAGCTAAAAAAAATAAATTTTGATCAGTAAAGGAAATACGATATGACAAGCAAGCAAAGAGCAATTCTTCGCGGACAGGCGAACAGCCTTGAGCCGCTTTTCCAGATCGGCAAAGGCGGCATCAGCGACGCTTTCATCAAGCAGGCCGAGGACGCGCTTTACAAAAGAGAGCTGATAAAGCTGAAAGTCCTGCTCGAAACTTCTCCGATAACTCCCCGTCAGGCGGCGGACGAGATCGCCGAGAGAACAGGCGCCGAAGTCGTCCAGGTCGTCGGCGGAAGCATGGTCTTTTACAAATACAACCCCGAACTTCACAAGGACGAAAAGAAGAAGAAAAAATGAAAATCGCTTTGCTCGGCGGGACTTTCGATCCGCCCCATCTCGGCCACAGGAAACTGTGCGAAAACTTTATCGCGATGATGGATTTTGACTTGATTCTCATCGTCCCGACTTATATCCCGCCCCACAAGATACGCGAAGGCATCTCAAGCGGCGAGGACAGGTTCACCATGTGTTCTCTTGCGTTTGAAGACGTCGAAAAAGTCGAGGTCAGCCCGCTGGAGATCGACCGCGGCGGAAAGAGCTTTTCCTACGACACGCTTTGCGCCCTGAAGGAGCAGTACCCCGGCTCCGAGATGTTTTTCCTGATGGGCACTGATATGTTCCGGACGTTCCACGAATGGTACAGATACGAGGACGTTCTCGCGCTTTGCAAGCTGTGCGTTTGCAGAAGATATGAGGAAGACGACGTCACAAATGATATCCTCTCCCCTTTTTCCGACAGGTTTATCTTTTGCAGCGCCGAGCCGTTTGAAGTCAGTTCGACTCAGATCAGGGAGAAAGTCAAAAACGGCGAAGACGTTTCGGCTCTGCTCGCGCCGAAGGTTTACGATTATATTAAAACAAGGAAGCTTTATTCAAAATGACAAACTACGTTGACGTTATCAAAGAACGCCTCGACCCCTACAGGCTGCGCCACAGCCTTTGCGTTGCCGATTGCGCGAAAAAGCTCGCTTCAAATTACGGCTGCGACGCGGAGAAAGCATACATCGCAGGGATTCTGCACGACGTGATGAAGAACACTCCGCCCGATGAACAGCTTGAATTTCTCCGTTGCGTGGGAGTTGAACTGACAGAAGTCGAAAAATCCAATCCCAAGCTATATCACGCCATCAGCGGTGCATATTACGTGCGCAACGTCCTCAACATCGACGACGGGGATATCTTCAACGCAGTAAGATATCACACCACCGGCAGGGCGAATATGTCACTGCTCGAAAGAGTCATTTTTATCGCCGATTTCATATCAGACGACCGGGATTACCCCGACATCGAAGTCATCCGCAAAGCCGCGTGGGAAAGCCTTGAAAAGGCGATGATGATCGGGCTTGATTTTACAATAAAAGAAATTGTCGGCAGGCGGCAGACGCTTCACCCCGACAGTATCAATTTATACAATGAACTAATTTTGGAGGAAAAAAAATGACACACCAGGAAATGATAAAAAACATCGTCACTATCCTTGACGACAAAAAAGCCGAGGACATCAAAGCCATCGAGATCAGAGAACTGACGATCGTCGCCGACTGCTTCATCATCGCAAGCGGTACATCCAGCACGCACGTCAAAGCTCTTGCGGGCGAAGTCGAGGACTCGATGGAAAAGCTCGGCGTCAAGCCCAACCACATCGAAGGCAGGGCGACCGGCTGGATCGTCATCGACTACGACACCGTTATCGTCCACATCTTCCAGAGAGACAGCCGCGAATACTACAACCTCGAAAGGCTCTGGCAGGACGCCGACTATCTTGACATCGACAAGATCCTTGCCGAATGATCCCGTAATTTAAGGAGTTGACATATATGAACTACGATTTTAAATCCGCCGAAAAAAAATGGCAAAACAAATGGGAGGAAAGCGGCGTTTTCCATGCCAAACAGGATTTTACTCTCCCAAAATTCTATTGCCTTGTTGAATTTCCCTATCCTTCGGGCCAGGGACTTCACGTCGGTCACCCCCGTTCCTACACGGCGCTCGACGTCGTCGCGAGGAAAAAACGCCTTGAAGGCTACAACGTCCTCTACCCGATGGGCTGGGACGCCTTCGGCCTGCCGACGGAAAACTTTGCCATCAAAAACCACGTTCACCCTTCTGAGGTCACGAAAAAGAATGTTGCCCGCTTCAAACAGCAGCTTCAGTCCCTCGGTTTCAGCTTCGACTGGAGCCGCGAGATCAACACGACCGACCCCGAATACTACAAATGGACGCAGTGGATCTTCATCCAGCTTTTCAAAAAAGGCCTCGCCTACAAGAGCGAAATGGCGGTCAACTGGTGTACTTCCTGCAAATGTGTTCTCGCCAACGAGGAAGTCGTCAACGGAGTTTGCGAAAGATGCTCCAGCGAAGTTGTCCGGAAGACAAAGAGCCAGTGGATGCTGAAGATCACCGAGTACGCCCAGAGGCTTGTTGACGACCTTGACAGCCTTGATTTCATCGACAGGGTAAAACTCCAGCAGAAGAACTGGATCGGCAGATCAACCGGAGCAGAGGTCGATTTCACCGCCACTACGGGCGACATCCTCACTGTCTACACAACGAGGCCCGACACGCTTTTCGGCGCAACTTATATGGTCATCTCCCCGGAGCATAAATACATCGAAAAATGGGCTGACAAGATCAACAACATGGATGAGATCCGTGCCTATCAGGAAGCCGCCGCGAAGAAATCCGATTTCGAACGCACCGAGATCAACAAAGACAAAACGGGCGTTATGATCGACGGCGTCAGGGCAATCAACCCCGTCAACGGAAAAGAGATCCCGATCTTCATCTCCGACTACGTTCTCGTTTCATACGGCACGGGAGCTATCATGGCTGTCCCCGCGCATGACACGCGCGACTGGGAATTTGCGAAAAAGTTCGGTCTTCCCATCATCGAAGTCGTTTCCGGCGGCGAAAAGAGCGTCGAAGAAGAGGCGTTCACCGACTGCGCCACCGGCATAATGGTCAATTCCGATTTCCTGACCGGCTTGAGCGTTGAGGACGCAAAGGTGAAGATCATCGAATGGCTCACCGACAACGGCAAAGGTCATCAGAAAGTGAATTTCAAACTCCGCGATTGGGTGTTCTCGAGACAAAGATATTGGGGCGAGCCTATCCCGATAGTCCATTGCGACAAATGCGGATATGTCCCGATCGATGAAAGCGAACTTCCGCTTACACTTCCCAACGTCGAAAGCTACGAGCCGACGGAAAACGGCGAATCCCCTCTTGCTCCCATGACGGAATGGGTGAACACGACCTGTCCGAAATGCGGCGCACCGGCAAAAAGGGAAACCGACACCATGCCTCAGTGGGCGGGCTCGTCATGGTATTTCCTTCGCTATTGCGACCCTCATAACAGCGAAGCCCTCGCTTCGAAGGAAGCTCTCGAATACTGGACGCCTGTTGACTGGTACAACGGCGGAATGGAGCACACAACTCTTCACCTGCTTTACAGCCGCTTCTGGCATAAATTCCTCTACGACATCGGCGTTGTTCCGACAGCCGAACCGTATGCAAAGCGCACGAGCCACGGTATGATCCTCGGCGAAAACGGTGAAAAGATGAGTAAGTCCAGAGGCAACGTAGTAAACCCCGACGATATTGTCGATGAATATGGCGCCGACACCATGCGTCTTTATGAAATGTTCATAGGCGACTTCGAAAAAGCCGCTCCGTGGAATTCTTCAAGCATTAAGGGATGTAAGAGATTTGTTGAAAGATATTGGAACTTACAGACAATATGCGACGGTTCTGACGAAATCAGAGGCGAACTTCTCCCCGACTTCCACCGCACGATCAAAAAAGTCACCTTTGACATAGATAACCTCAAAGCAAATACAGCGATTGCCGCTCTTATGAGTTTGATGAATAAAATCTATGAAACTCAGAAGATTACAAGAAAAGAACTCCAAATCTTTACGGTACTCCTTAATCCATTTGCTCCGCACGTAACGGAAGAGCTCTACGAAGTTATGGGTTACGGAGGTACTGTAACCGACTGCAAATGGCCTGAGTACGATGAAGACAAATGTAAAGACGAAACAGTTGAAATCGTTGTTCAGATCAACGGAAAAGTCAAAGCTAAAATAAACGTCCCCGCCGACGTCTCAAACGAGGACGCTATTTCTTTGGCAAAAGCGGACGAAAAAATCGCAGCCGCCATAAACGGTATGACGATAGTTAAAGAACTCTACGTCAAAGGCAGGCTTGTAAATATCGTTGTAAAACCCGCATAAAACCCATAAAAAAATCACAGCAGTAAGTCACATTAATTCGACTTACTGCTGATTTAGAATGTTTTGAGAAGTACACTGTTGCTGTTAAAGTGATGAGGAAATAATCATATGAATAAATACGATTTATCAAACGAAAATCTGAAAATAGAGGGAATATACGACTTTGAAAATCACAAAACGTTTTGCCGATATCCGGAGTATGTTTTAAAAGCACAGCCTCGCTTGTATGAAGTTTGCAAGAAGTGTGCCGGTGTACGTCTTCGCTTTCGTACCGACAGCAAAAAAATAGGCGTAGAACTTCATTTGGCCAATCAGTGTATAGACGTGGGTATGTCATATGTTCAGGTCAATACTGCTTTTGCATTCGTCGGCCCTTATACAAGTTCCAAGTATGTTTCCATGGCTACCGGTAAAGAGGCATACAAGGACAACATAATTCGCTCTGAGTTTTCTAATGACGGCATGAACGATATTACAGTATTCTTCCCGCAACTCCCCTCTGTTGAAGATGTATTTATCTATTTAGAAGACAATTCGTCTCTTGAATCTCCCACTCCACATAAAATAGAATTACCTTTTGTTTTTTATGGCTCTTCCATAACACAGCAGGGACATGCTTCCGCTTTTGTGTCGTATACGTCCTTACTCTCCCGCTTTTTTGACGCCGACTTATATAATTTCGGCGCTTCCGGAAATGCGCAAGGTGAACCGGAAATGGCTGAATATTTAGGAAAGATCAACAAATCAATTTTCTTCTACGATTATGACCACAACGCTCCTACAATAGAACATTTAAAAAACACTCACGAATCGTTCTTCCGTCGTTTTCGTGAATTTGATCCTGACACGCCCGTGATTATGACAAGCCGACCGGCTGATGATACTCCCCAAACCGCAGAACGGGTTGAGATAGTAAGAGCAACTTACGAAAATGCTCTGCAGGGCGGTGACAAAAACGTGTATTTTGTTGACGGACGTACTCTCTTTGGTGACGTAGACCCTTCGCTTTGCACGACAGACCGAACGCATCCCAATGCTCTCGGGCATTATATGATGGCTAAATCGCTTGAAAAACTAATCCACGAAGAGAAAATACTGCTATAATAAGCGCAAAAGAATTATAATCGGTCGAAAACTACGTCGAAAAGCTGCGCTCATTTATCAAGCGTCAGTTTTGCTTTGACGCCGTTTTGATCAAGAATCCGGACAACTGTTTCCTCTAAAGTAAGATCCGGAATGCGTGAAGTAAAAGTGATAGAAAAAACGTCATTGAAGCAATATGCCATACAGTGGATCCTGTTGATCGGGACCGGGCTCAACATTCCCCTGAAAGATAGAATATGTTTGTTAATTTCTTCCGGTACTGTGAAAATGCCTACGTTCGACAAAGTGGAACTGTACAGTCTTTCTCCATAAAGCTGAAATCCAGTTTTAAGAACTATTTTTTTCATAAAGCGCGGGAGGCAACGAAAAAGCAGCATCTCCTGTTGAGCAACATTTATGTTTATCATTTTTTGCAAAACTGTTTTGTCGCTTCCTTTTGCAAAATCAAGTTTGACTTGTTTGATTATAGTTTCAAGAGAAACATCCCCGTCGGGATTCTTCGCCAAGAAAAAAAGCGAGAAATTACGCAGAGAATCGGAGTTAAATATGGGACGTAGATTTATGGGGACTGCAATGGAAACAGGTTTTTTGCTGTTTTGGGCATCACGCATTTTACACAGAGCATACATGTATAAGCTGACGGCAAGCTGAGTGACGGTTGCGTCATGCTTTTTTGCAAAAGATTTCAATTCGGATATTTCTATACATATATTGCTTCTGTGCCATTTCAAAGAAGAATCATTTGCCGAAGGTTGAAAAGCAAATTTTTCAGTTCTCTTCGCAGTTCCGAGTTGTTTAATGAAATTCTTTTTATAACTGTCTTCAAGCTCACCTGCCGTCGGCAAGCTTTTTGAAGAGAGAATTCCATCGGTTTGAGGAATAATTTCCCCAAGATTTCTCAAATACTGCGCGAGAAGAGATTTAAAAAACACTATCCCGCCGTTCCCGTCTGTTACCGCATGAAAAAACTCAACCGAAAGAGTATTGTCCCTGTATGAAATGTGAACAAGAGCTTTTCTGTTTTTTATGTCATATGGTCTGACAGTCGAATCAACGCTTTTTTCAACAAAAGCCGAAACATCGCATATATGCTCAAGAACATAGTTCCTGCTTTGCTTTTTCAGGCGTACAAATATTGAAGGGAATCTGTCAAAAAGGCTATTAACAGCGTTTTTTAATGCCTCTGGATCAATCGTTTTGTCAAGTGTCGCTTCGAGAGTAAAAGAATGCGCCGTTTTGGCTGATGCAAAATAAGGATATGCGATCGCGGCGCTGTCAAGTTGAAATATGTCGTGATTGTTCATAATATGTCCTTTTATGTTTTAGTGTGTACATTATATCAAACTATTCAAATAACATCAACTGATTTTTTAACATCAACTTAGCCTTGCTATGTGTGTGCTTTTAAATCCTTGACATTTAACTTCTATTCGGATATCATCAAAAATGAGCATAGGGTTCACTCCGTTTTGTTGTGTGGACAACTACAATTATGGAGTATACTATGCTTTTTTCAATATTTACTTTTTATTGACTCTGCCCATTTGCACGAAAATCCGTGATGAGCGTCTTTTTCAATATGTATTTTTAATTTATCCCACAATTATCCGTGAAGAGCAAATCTTTTTTCTATTTTACAAACAAATTCACACGATCTTGCTCCCGCGAGACCTTGAAACATTGCCTCTTCCCGGTGCCGGATCCGGCAATTTTTATTTTGCCCGAAAAGTTTATATTCTTTTGAAAAAAAGTCGCAGAAAAAGTTTAAAATTTTTTTGAAAAAATGTATTGACAACACGATCAAAATGTGTTATATTAATTAGGCTTTAGGTTTCGCGCTGGTGTAGCTCAGTTGGTAGAGCAGCTGATTTGTAATCAGCAGGTCGGGGGTTCGAGTCCGTCCACCAGCTCCATTTTTTTACATTTTAATATACGTGGGAGAGTTCCCGAGTGGCCAAAGGGAACAGACTGTAAATCTGTCGTCAGTTGACTTCGGTGGTTCGAATCCACCCTCTCCCACCATAACTGCACACCAATTTTGATACAATGCGTGTCTTGACGGGTGTGCAGTTGCTTTTTGTAGAAAGCCTTGATATAAAGGCGTTCGTGAAAACTTTTTAACGATAGCGGCTCTGCGGGTCTTGTTTTTTGACCTTGCGGAGCCGTTCTTGCGTTTTAGCGGTTTATACTTTTTAACGAAATGTGCTCAAGGGTACGCATTTTTTGCCGATTTTTGACCTTTCGTTAAATTGTTTGAAATAGAATAAGCAGAGCCGAAATTTCGATTCGACCCTGACCTTGCTGCCATTATAAAATACAAATGTAATGGTCTTGTTTTTATGGAGGATTGCGCTTTTCGTCTCATCCTTTCTCGCTGAATTTCATTATTGAATGATATAGCTAATATAACTTTAAAAATTGACTTTACAATCTTGCGGTTCAGTCTTTAATCTTATTTTTTGAATGATACATTATATAATATAAATGTCTACTTTTAAAAATCAGCCGTCGGTCTATAGCTTGTGATGCGCACCTTTGAACCGACGTCTATAATGTGGAAAAGAGAGCCGTTCTCAAACGGATAAATTGCAATGCCCTCTCCCTCAGCGTCAAGCTTGCCTGTGCAGCGTACGAATACCGGCTCTATGTGTCCGTTCTGCAAATTGACTGCATACATCGTTTTGTCACGCTTACCGGAGTTCGTCACCATGTAGAGCGTGCCGTTGTAAATCTCACCGCCCTGCACCTTAAAGAGCGTAGTGTCGATTTTTAATGCTCCGAGATAGGAATAGTCCCTTAGGTCAAGCATACGGATTTCGTCTACGTTATTTGACTGTGAATAATAAAGCACATCATCCTTTATAACGCACCACGGAATGCGTCCGTTTCCGCGTCCTTCCTCCGGCAAAGTATGAAAATCGACCGCCTCGAGCGTTACAGGATCATATACAATTACACCGGGATGACGGAAGCCGAAATCCTCAAGAGCAATATACAGCTTGCCTTCATAAAGGCAGCCGTCACCGAGATGTGAATACCCCTTGAGCAGCAGATCCTTCGGCAGGCACATTTCACGCCGCTTGATTATTTCGCCTGTTTCAATATCAATCTTTGTAATTGCGTTATAGTCCAGAAACTTGTAACAGCCGATACCGTAAAATATTTTTCCGTCCGTTGCAAGTCCCTGACAGAAGCTAACCCCGTCTGCATATGTATACTCGAGCGTTTTGGCAATGAACGTATATAAGGATCGCCGGACAGCGAACCGCCTATCCATGCAATCAACGCAAACCATAATGTCAGACTTCGGCGGATGAACGG
>JAFTCG010000057.1 GCA_017454815.1 Clostridia bacterium | reverse complement strand
TGTCTGTCTGTCTGTTAGGATTGTCCCACGAAGCATTTTTCTTGTCAACCCCTTTTCCCAAATCTCTAAAAAATTATAACATAAAAAATGCAAAATGTCAAGCAAGAAAAATCGGCATAAATGCCCTCCATGACATACTTTATTTCATTGTATCATAGGAGGGGTGTTTTTTCTATTGTCCGTTTTTACTGGACTTGTTCATTTTTTATCTCTGCTTTTATATATCAATGGGTCGTTAAGCGCACGGCGCATGAATTCATCCTTGTCATAGCTTGCGTTTGTTTTGTTTTTCTTTGCGCGAGCAATATAAGAATTATTATATTTATTATTATCCATATCATTATTTGTCGTGTCATTTTGCCCGCTTTGATATGTCAATTTGCTCATCGGCTGAGTCATTTGACCCGCCTGCCGTGTCGTTTTAGACAGATATACCTGCCGCCCGTCAACTGTTCTTTCTTCGATAAATCCTTCGTCGGAGAGTTTTTTGAGATACCTGTTCAGGGTTTTGCGCTGAATTTTGAAAACTTTTGAAATCGAAGTTTTTGTCGCAAAACAGCCCTGTTTAAATCCCCTGATGTAGTTAAACAGGATGAATTCCGTTATGTTCAGGTCGGTATCGTTGAATTCGTCGAGGTCGATCGTTTTGATGTAGCCGTAGTTTGTCGCCATAATTTTCCTCCGAAAAATGAAGTAAGGGGAAAACCCCCTCCACTTATAGCGCCGAGGACGGCGATTTTTTCGGATTTTCGAGTAAAAATCCCGATTTTTCAAAACAATTCACAAAACATTTACAAATATGACTGATTTGATCAATGATCTACCTCTCATCGCCGAAAGAGAAATACAGGGTGCAGATTTTTCCGCACCCTGTATTATTATACAATTATAGTTATTTTATGAGAATCTTCTGAGCTATTCCGAAATAAACTGCAAGCGTCGTGACGTCGAGGATCGTCGTCATCATCGGCCCCGCCATCAGCGCAGGGTCAAGATGGATCAGCTTCATCAGTATCGGAAGGCTGCATCCGATCGCGTTGGCTATCAGTATCGCAATAAACAGCGCCGCGCTGACGATGAGATACTGCGTCAAATCGCCCGACTCGGCGTTCATGATCCACATTCTGCCGAAGTTGAGCACAACGAGCATCAGGGCGCAGATCACAGCCACCCTGAATTCCTTAAACAAAACAACAAAATAGTCCTTAATCTTGATCTCGCCCAGCGCAAGACCGCGGATCATCAGTGTCGAGACCTGGTTTCCGGCGTTGCCGCTCGTGTCCATGAGCATCGGGATCGCCGTTGTCAGGAACACCCAGTTGGACAAAAGAGCCTCTTTTGAGCTCATAAGCTGTCCCGTGAAGGTCGCAGAGATCATCAATATCGCAAGCCACAGGATCCTGTTCTTCGCCATCTTGAAAACGCCCGTTTTCAGGTAGGTTTCATCCGCAGGGCGCATAGCCGCCATCTTTTCAAAGTCCTCGGTGTTCTCCTGCTCGATGATGTCGACGATGTCGTCGATCGTGATGATGCCAACAAGCCTGCCCTCGGCGTCCGTTACCGGGACGCTGAGCAAGTCGTATTTCCTCGCAAGCTCGGCAACCATCTCCTGGTCGTCGGAGGTCTGGACGGTGATGAGCTGATCCTTATCGTCCATGATGTCGCCGACTTTCGTATCCTCGTCGCACAAGAGCAGATCCTTGAGCTCGACCGTTCCGACAAGCCTCCTCGACTCGTCAACGCAGTAGCAGGTGTAGATCGTCTCTTTATCGGTGGCGGTTTTGCGGATGTTTTCGATCGCCTGTTTCGCCGTATACTTCGTATGAAGCTGGACCATCTCGTTGGTCATGATGCTTCCCGCGGTGTCCTCGGCGTAGTTGAGGTACCTGTTGATGGTCTTCCTCGTCTCCGGATCTGCGGCGCGCAAAACCCTGTTGACCACGTTGGCCGGCACTTCCTCCAGAAAATCGACCGTGTCGTCGATGAACATGTCGTCAACAAGCCTGCAAAGCTCCTTGTCCGTGATGGAGCGGACGATATGCTCCGCCTGTTCGGTGTCAAGATATGAAAAAACGTCGGCAGATATGTCCTTTGGCAGCAGCCTGAACGCGCTCAAAAGATTGACCGTGTCGATCTGGCCGAGAAACTCAGCTATATCAACCGGGTTCATGTCAAGAAACCTCTTATGAAGCTCGGAAAACTTTTTTTCTTCAAGCAGTTGTTCGAGCTCTTCAAAATCTTTTTCTTCCATTTTGACCTCGTTTCCGCGAGGCCTTCGCATCCGTTATGAGAAACAGCAGTCCAACCCTGCAACCTCTCATAGCGGATGAGGTTTACCTCGCTTTTTTATTAATACTTCGCCCGTTACCGTCAGCGTCCATTTTAATGCTGCACTCCTTTCAAATGAAAATAACACACTAATTTTACCCCATACCCCTTTTTAATTTGTGAACAATTTGTGAACAATTTTGTTTTTTCCTCGGGTTTATTCAAAAAAGCGAAAATTTCAGAGCGCTCGGCACTATTTATGGGGGGACAAATTTTTTCCAGAAAGGATCTGCTTATGAAAGACAAAAAGCTTTCAAAGAAGGAACGGCTGTTCTGCCTTTACTTTTCGAGCATGCGAAACGCCCGCGAAGCCGCCTGCTCGGCGGGGTATGTCATGCCTTTCGCGTCGGGCGCGGCGCTGCTGCAAAAGGAGAGCATCAAAAAAGAGATAGAACGGCTCTCAACAGAAAAAAATGTTTCCGACGAAGTCGGCGCAGGATTTCGCAGGCTTGCTTTCGGCTCGCCCGCGGACTGCATCAAGCTCCTGTTTCGGGAAGAGATGACCGATGACGAGCTGGAAAAGCTCGACCTGTTCAATTTGTCGGAGATCAAGAAAGCCAAAAACGGCTCGATCGAGATCAAGTTTTTCGACCGCATCAAGGCGATGGAACACTTGTCCGCCTGTGAGAACGCTCACGAAAGCGACGAGGCTCTTCCGTTTTATGAAGCGATCCGGAAAGGAGCCGACGCCATCAACGGAGTGAGATTTGATGAGTAAACACAACATTTCCGCATTCTCCCGAAAACAGCTCGCCGTCCTGTCCTGGTGGCACGACAGCTCACCCTACTGCGCAATGGACGGCATCATCTGCGACGGGGCGGTCAGAAGCGGCAAAACGCTGTGCATGGTCCTCTCCTTCATCGCCTGGAGCTTTTACGCCTTCAACGACGCTTCCTTCGCGCTGTGCGGAAAAACGGTCACATCCCTCAAACGAAACATCGTTACGCCTGTTCTCCCCGTCCTGAGCTCGCTCGGGTTTTCGGTCAACGCAGTTTTGTCGAGGAATGAGATCGAGATCTCCTATGCCGGCCGGAAAAACCGCTTTTTCCTCTTCGGCGGCAAAGACGAGTCTTCGGCTTCGCTCATCCAGGGTATGACGCTTGCGGGCGCGCTGCTCGACGAGGTTGCCCTGATGAGACGTTCTTTTGTCGAGCAGACGATCGCAAGATGTTCTCTCGAAAACTCAAAGTTCTGGTTCAACTGCAACCCGGAGCATCCGCAGCATTGGTTCAACGTCGAATGGATCAAAAAGTGCAGCTCCAAAAACTGTCTTCACCTTCATTTCAAAATGGAGGACAACCCCTCGCTTTCAAAAGAGATGATCGAAAGATACCGCTCGCTCTACAGCGGCGCCTTCTACGAGCGTTTTGTCGAGGGGAAATGGGTCGCCGCGGAAGGCTGCGTGTATCCGATGTTTGACGAAAAGATACACGTCGTCGCCCCGCCCGAAAACGGATTTGAGAAATATTTCATCTCCTGCGACTACGGCACGGTCAACCCGTCCTCCTTCGGCCTGTGGGGCTTGCACGGCGGCACATGGTACAGGATCCGCGAATACTACCATGACTCGCGCAAAACGGGAGTGCAGAAAACCGACGAGGAACATTACAGCGCGCTCGAAGAGCTTGCGGGCGACGAAGAAATTGAAAGCGTCATCGTCGACCCGTCCGCCGCAAGCTTCATCCAGTGCATTGCGCGTCACGAAAAATTCAGAGTGCTCAAAGCAAACAACAACGTCATCGACGGAATCAGAATGGTGTCCGACGCTCTGAAACAAAGGAAGATCCTGTTCTCCCCTTCCTGTTCGGACACTGTTCGCGAGTTTTCACTGTACCGCTGGGACGACGGCGCTCTCAGGGACGCTCCGCGCAAGGAAAACGATCACGCCATGGACGACATCAGATATTTCGTCACAACGGCGATGAACGAATCCGGGAACGATTTCTTCGTCTTCGCTTCGGACAGAGAAAACAACAACTTCTAAACCACAATCACGGCAACCGACGACAAGAGCGTCGGTTGCCAAAGGAGGTAAATCTTGGGACTTAAAGACATCATCAAAAGGCAAAAAAACATTTCAACCTCCCTGGTCTGCGACGCTTCAAGACAGCCCTTTAAAGCTTTCAACGTTTCCGGCGCGCCATGCGCGGCTCAGTTCAAGCTGTACAGACAGCTGCGCGAGGACATCCCCGTCATCGACTCCGCCGTGAACAAGCTCGTGCGCCTCATAGGCAACTTTGAAGTGGAGTGCGACAACAAAATCGCAGAAGATATGATGAAAAATTTTTTTCGCACCGTCAGCGTGGGCGGCAACCGCAACGGGCTTTCCGCATTCATTTCCGCTTACTTTGAAAACCTGCTCACCTACGGCACCGCCGTCGGCGAGATAGTCGTCTCCCGCAGCGGAGATTTCTACGGGCTGTACAACGCCAACCTCTGCGACGTTATTCTCGAGCGCAGCGAAAACGGTTTTGACGTCGACATCTGCGACTCAACCGGCACGAAAGTCAAAAACAGTCAGCTCGTTTTCATGACGGCGCTGAATCCGGAGCCGGGCATGGTCTACGGGACCTCGCTGCTTAAAGGTCTGCCGTTTGTCAGCGAAATACTGCTCAACATCTTCAAAACGATCGGCATAAACTGGGAGCGCGTCGGCAACGTGCGCTTCGCCGTGACCTACAAGCCTCAGAACGACCGCGGCGACAGAGCGTTCGCCAAAGAGCGAGCCGAGCAGATCGCCTGCGAATGGTCGAAGATGCAAAACAGCTCCGCCGTCAGGGATTTCATCGCCGTCGGCGACGTCGACGTAAAGGTCATCGGAGCTGACAACCAGATCCTCGACAGCCAGGTACCCGTAAGGCAGATGCTCGAGCAGATCGTCTCCAAAACCGGTCTGCCGCCGTTCATACTCGGGCTTTCCTGGTCGACGACCGAAAGGATGTCCGCGCAGCAGGCGGATATCCTCACAAGCGAACTGGAAGCATACAGAAAGCTGCTTGATCCCGTCATCATCAGGATCGCCAAAGCTTTCCTTCGGTTGAACGGGTTTTCATGCGAGCCTCGTGTGACGTGGGACGACATCATGCTCCAGGATATTTCACAGATCAGCCAAGCCAGGCTCAACGACGCCCAAGCTCTCAGGATCGAAACACAATTGGACAAGGAGGAACACGATGAATAAAAACTTCTCCCAAGCCATCGACGTGTGCGAAGTGACGGACGGCGAGCTTGATTTGATCAATTCCTTCGCCGTCAAGCCGCTCAAACGCAACGAGGTTTTCACTTTCAACGTTGTTTTGTGCGACAACGAGATCGACCGCGACATCGAAAGGTTTGACACCCATTCGCTCGAAAAGCTTGCAGGCCTTTTCGTCGGGAAGCCGGGCATCTTCGACCACAGCATGAAAAGCTCCGACCAGACGGCGAGGATATTTGACGTTTCGCTCGTCCGGGACAGCTCAAAAAGAACGTCCTTCGGCGAGACTTACTGCTACCTGAAAGCGAAAGCTTACATGCCGCTCATCGACAAAAACGCCGACCTTGTAAAAGAGATCGTCGCAGGGATCAAGAAGGAAGTCAGCATCAACTGCAGCGTTGCCGAAAGGATCTGCAGCGTATGCAAAAAGGACGCGCGTTCTACGCTGTGCTCCCACGAAAAAGGTAAAAAATACGGCGACAAGATCTGTCACCACATCCTGAAAAACCCGACCGACGCCTACGAATGGTCGTTCGTCGCGGTCCCGGCGCAGAAGAACGCCGGCATCACAAAATCTTTTAAAGAAAGGACGGTTGACGAAATGAAAAACGAAGATATTTATTCCATTTTGAAATCAGCCCAAAGCACAGTCACACTCAGCAAAGATCAGTCTGAAGCTCTCCTCGACGAGATCGAAAAGCTCAAAAAGCAGGCGAAGGAAAGCGAAGAATACAGAGCTTTCCTCAAAGGCGAGGTCATGCGCCTGTCCGTCAGATCCATGCCATGCCTTGCGCCCGATACGCTCGAAAAGATCTGCGAGAGCATCTCCCTGAGCGAACTGAAAAAACTCAAAAAAGACTTCGAAGCCGCCTGCGAAAGCGACAGCGGTTCTCCCCGGCTTGCACCGGCTTCAAAAGCGGAAAAAGCAGACAACAACAGTTTTTTAATTTAAAGAAAGAAGGATCAAATTATGTCAGTAGCTTTTAACGGATTTAACGAAAAAACTCTCACCTTCAAGACCGCCCAGACGATCGACCCCGGCACACCGGTTTCACTTGCTTCCAACTTCACTGTGGAAAAAGCTTCGACAGGCGGCGCATTCATCGGCATCGCCCGCTCGCAGAGGGGCGACCTCGTTGAAGTTCAGCTCTACGGATATGTCAAATCCGACTACACTTCCACAGCACCCACAGTCGGCAAAGTGACTCTCGGAGCAAACGGCTCCGGCGGCGTAAAGGTTGTCGCTTCCGGCGGCACGGACTGCCTTGTGCTCAACGTGAACACTACTTCTTCAACGGTAGAATATCTTATCTGAGAAAGGAACATCACCATGACAAACTTTGACAACATCAAACTTGAAAAAGGTCTTTATCAGACCAACTCGACCTTCACAAAAGAGCTTGAAAAGCTCGACCCCTCCGAAAACTATACCGGAACAAAATACGAAAACCTTGACGCTTTCCAAAGACAGCTCAAAAGGTTTGACATCAAGGTCAGCGGCCCCCAGAGCGACACGGTTGAAAAATTCTTCCGCACCACCGACAGCGCCGCACTCTTCCCGGAATACGTTTCGCGCGCAGTGCGCCAGGGTATGCAGGAAAACGACATCCTTCCCAGGATCATCGCCGCCACAACGACGATCGACGGCATGGACTACCGCAGCATTTCCACATCCATGAGCGACGACGACAAGCAGCTCAAGGAAGTCGCCGAAGGCGCTTTCATCCCCGAAACCACCATCAAGACGCAGGACAACCTTATCAAGCTCAACAAGCGCGGCAGAATGCTCGTTGCGTCATACGAGGCGATCCGCTTCCAGCACCTTGACGTTTTCACCGTGACTCTCAAGCAGATCGGCGCTTACATCCGCATTTCACAGCTCAAGGACGCCATTGACGTTCTCATCTCCGGCGACGGCAACAACAACGCCGCTTCCTCCTCGAACGTGGCGACCTCCGGCACGCTGACTTACGGCGACATCATCTCTTTCTGGAACAGCTTCGACCCTTACGAGCTCAACGCCGTGATCGCAAGCCCCGACGTTTGCGCAAAGATCCTGGCGCTCTCGGAATTCAGGGATTCGGGCGCAAACCTCGACTTCCACGCAAGCGGAAAGATGATCACCCCCGTCGGCGCAGATCTCATGAAATCTTCCGGCGTACCCTCCGGCAAGATGATCGGTCTTGACAAAAACTGCGCTCTCGAAATGGTGACGACCGGCGACGTTTTCACCGAATACGACAAGCTCATCGACAGGCAGCTTGAAAGAACGTCCATCACCTCCATCGCAGGTTTCTCCAAGATCTTCAGCGACGCTTCAAAAATCCTCAACGTGTAAGGAGAATGCCGGATGGTTAACGCATGGAACGTCCTCAAAAGGCTTGAGCAATTCATGGACTTCGGCAGCGGCGAAAAGGACAAGGCTCTTTCGGTATGCGTTGCGAACCTTGAAAAAGTTCTCTCGACGCTCAAGCCCGACAGCGACAGAGGCGACTGCCGCATCACCGAAGCCGCCGCCGCAATGAGCTACTACGACTTTGCCGTCAGGGCGGTCGCGGATAACTCCGAGGGCGTAACGTCCTTCAAGGCGGGCGACGTGAGCGTCAGCAAAAGCCACCAATCGCTCATCGAGATCGCCTCCGATCTCAGGCGCGACGCGCTGCAAAACCTCGCCCCGCTGTGCGCCGACAGCGACTTCTTCATCACGCTCGCATAGAGGAGGGTATCATCATCAACATCGACAAGCTTTTTAAACAGTTCGGCTTGAGCGTCAGGCTCTGCGGCCCGAACAACTACAGCAGCGAATACTACAAATGCTTCATCCAGCCCCTGAGGTACAAAAACAAGATGTACCTCGACGGCGTAAACACCGCCATCGGCTTCAACAGCGAAGGTCACTACCTTTATATCGGCCCCGCAAGGCACGATCTGACAAGTATTCAGTCCTCCGACTTCCGGATCGCCTTCGGCAGTGAAAAATTCAAGATCGACCGCGCCGAGAAAGTGTACTTCGGCGACAGCGTGCTCTACGTCTGGGCGATCATCAGGAAAATAGTGGAGGTGAGCGAATGACGACCATCAGCGCACTGCCCTCCTCCATCGTCGACTGGCTCAACGAGCTGGATTTTTCCTACGACATCAAATTCCTGACGGAATACCCTCCGCAGTACAAAGCCGTGCCGCTGCTCAAACCGATAGTCTCCGTGGGCGTGAACAAGATCTCCATCACCGACCACTTCACCGACAACGGCCAAGGCGTGCTCGAACGCGACGAATACTGCCGCACGGCGAGCATCGAGATCGTACTGAGCATCCACGTTCCGTTCTCCGAGGGCGGCGAGAAATGCCACGAGGTTTTCACGAACGTCGTCGACAACCTGACGTTCGCGTCCGACCTGAACATCGTTCAATCCCGATGCGAAAAGATCACTTCGGACAGGGACACCGACGCGCTCGTCATGAACGCCTACATCACAGTCAACTCCGACTTCTGCCCTGCGGAAGACCCGGCGAACAACTATCAGACGTTCCTCGACAAAGAGCTGCTTTGCGGAAGCCACATCAGGGACACGCAGATCCATATCACCCAATCGGAACGCGAAAAATGGAACGGCGTGCACGTCTGCGGGACGTATACCGGCACAGGATCATCCGAGAAGGATATTACGCTCGGCTATAAGCCGGCGTTCCTGGCGGTCTTCACCCCAAACCGATTCCCGACGGAGAACGTGACCTCGGACGACAGAGCGCAGCTTTATTCCGCCTTTGCCTGCGGGAGCTATGCTTCAAAGGGGATCGATCTGATGAACACAGGTTTTCGCATCTACAACGATTCCCGCGCTTCAAACTCCTACGGGATACTGAACCTGAATGAGGCCGGCAGAACTTACTGCTATTTCGCAATAAAACCGACATAAGTTTTTCCGTCTGCCTTCGGGCAGGCGGTTTTTTTGCGCTTTCTGTAAAATTTCTAACAAATTATACAAAAGGTTGTAACAAAAAATTGCAAATTTTTGAATAATTTACTCAAAAACTATTGAAATTATTCTTGTGATTTGTTATGATAGTGTTAAATAATAATGTTAAAGGACGTGATATTTTGGCAAACAGCAAAAAATACGACGTACCAATATATCTTTTTCATCAGGGCAACAACGCCAAAGCTTACGAATATCTCGGAGCGCACAGGATCGACGGCGACAGGTTCGTGTTCAGGACATGGGCTCCCCACGCCTCGTGCATTTATGTCTGCGGCGACTTCAACTGCTGGGATCAGACCGCCTCTCCGATGGCGCGCGTCAGCGACGGCGGGCTTTGGGAATGCGAGATCGACAACGTGCATACGTTCGACAACTACAAGTTCCGCATCATCGGTCAGAACGGTCAGGAACACTACAAATGCGATCCTTATGCATTCCATTCCGAGACGAGGCCCGGAACTGCCTCAAAGATTTTTGACATCGAAAACTACTCCTGGTCGGACAAACAGTGGCTTTCAAAGCGAAAGAGCCGCAACATCTATGACAGCCCCGTAAACATCTACGAGGTCAACCTTGGCTCATGGAAAAAATTTGAAGACGGCAACTATTTCTCATACCGCATGCTCGCGGATGAGCTCGTCAGATACGTCAGCGACATGAACTACACTCACATCGAGATCATGCCCGTCACGGAATATCCCTTCGACGGCTCATGGGGCTATCAGACGATCGGTTATTTTGCCCCGACCTCCCGTTTCGGCACGCCGGAGGATTTCATGTATTTTGTCGACAAGTGCCATCAGGCGGGCATCGGCGTTATCCTCGACTGGGTGCCGGCTCATTTCCCGAAGGACGAACACGGTCTTTACGAATTCGACTCCACCCCCTGCTACGAATATGCCGACCCCCGAAAGGGCGAGCATTATCAGTGGGGCACGAGAGTTTTCGACTACGGCAAGAACGAAGTGCGCTCTTTCCTGATTTCGAGCGCGATGTTCTGGCTTGAAAAATACCACATCGACGGCCTGCGAGTCGACGCTGTGGCTTCGATGCTCTACCTTGACTACGGCAGGGACGACGGCCAGTGGGTTGCGAACAAATACGGCTCCAACGAAAACCTCGAAGCGGTCGAATTCATCAAAAAGCTCAACACTCTCATCTTCGCCGAATTCAGCGACGTCATGATGATCGCCGAGGAGAGCACCGCCTGGCCTATGGTCACGAAGCCGATGCACGACGGCGGTCTCGGATTCAACTTCAAGTGGAACATGGGCTGGATGAACGACTGCCTGAGATACTTCTCCCTCGACGGTCTTTCGAGAAAATACAACCACAACAACCTGACTTTCTCGTTCTTCTACGCTTTTTCCGAAAACTTTATCCTGCCGATCTCGCACGATGAGGTCGTCCACGGAAAATGTTCGCTCATCAACAAGATGCCCGGAAATTACGACGAAAAATTTGCCGGCGTTCGCTCCTTCATCGGCTACATGATGGCTCACCCGGGCAAGAAGCTGCTTTTCATGGGCCAGGAATTCGGCCAGTTCATCGAATGGAACTACAAGCAGGAGCTTGACTGGCTTCTCCTGGGCTACGACAAGCACAGGCAGCTTCAGGAATTTTTCAAAACCATCAACGAAATCTACCTCAAAACCCCCGCTCTTTGGGAGATCGACTACGGCTGGGACGGTTTTTCGTGGATAGCCAACGACGACGTGGATAATTCCGTCATCGCCTTCCGAAGAATCGACAAAAATCACAGGGAAACCGTTGTAATATGTAACTTCACAAGTGTTTTCAGGAGCGACTACTGTATCGGCGTTCCCAGAAACGGCACTTACAAAGTTTTGCTCAACACCGACGACGAACGATTCGGCGGCAACGGCTCCGGAACAAAGGAGAAGGTCAAATCCGTCAAAAAACCGTTGCACGGCTGTGATTATTCCATCAGCCTCGACCTTCCCGGCAACAGCGTCATTTACCTGACGGCTCCGCCGCTGAGGAAGAAGAAGGCTAAAAATGAGGAGGAAAAGAAATAATGGCACGTAAAAAAGAGTGTATAGCAATGTTGCTCGCAGGCGGTCAGGGCAGCAGACTCGGTATTCTCACAAAGCAGATCGCAAAGCCTGCCGTCCCCTATGGCGGAAAATACCGTATCATAGATTTTCCGCTTTCAAACTGCGTCAACTCCGGCATCGACACCGTCGGCGTGCTGACGCAGTATCAGCCGCTCGAGCTCAACGACTACATCGGAAACGGCGAGCCGTGGGATCTTGACAGATCGAACGGCGGCGTCCACATACTCTCCCCCTACCAGCAGATCGAAGGCACCCAGTGGTACAAGGGTACTGCCAACGCCATCTTCCAGAACATCAACTTCATCGACAGGTACGACCCCGAATACGTTGTTGTGCTCTCCGGCGACCATATCTACAAGATGGACTACAGCAAAATGCTCCAGTTCCACAAGGAAAAGGAAGCCGCCTGCACGATCGCCATGCTTGAAGTTGAATGGGAAGAAGCTTCACGTTTCGGCCTGATGTTCGTCGACGAAAGCGGCAGGATCACCGATTTTGAGGAAAAACCCAAAAACCCGAGAAGCAACAAGGCTTCAATGGGCGTTTATATGTTCACATGGGAGACGCTGCGCAAATATCTGCTCGAAGACGAGGCGAACGAAAACTCCTCCAACGACTTCGGCAAGGACGTTATCCCCGCGATGCACGCGGCGGGCGAAAGGCTTTTCGCCTTCCCGTTCGACGGATACTGGAAAGACGTCGGCACGATCGACAGCCTTTGGGAGTCCAACCTCGACCTGCTCAACCCCAGGGTCAACCTCGACCTGACCGACAACGACTGGAAAATCTACGCCAGAAACACAGGCGCCCCGCCCCACTATGTTTCGCCCGACGCTCTCGTCCAGAATTCGCTCGTGGCTGAGGGCTGTATGATCGAAGGCAAAGTCGATTTTTCGATCCTCTTCGCCAACGTCACGGTCGAAAAAGGCGCGGTCATCGAAGATTCGATCATCATGCCCGGAACGACGGTCAAATCGGGCACGAAAGTTCAGTACGCCATCGTCGCGGAGAACGCCGTCATCGAGGAAAACTCCGTCGTCGGAAAACGTCCCGAGGAAATGGAAAACCTCGACGATTGGGGCGTTGCCGTCGTCGGTTCCGGCATCACGATCAAATCAGGCGCAACCGTTCTCCCCAAAGAACAGGTTGACGCAGACAGGGAGGTAAAATAAGATGAGAGCAAACAACATTATCGGCATCATCTATTCAAACGCTTACGACTATTCGCTCAGCGAGCTGACTTCCCTGAGAGCGATGAGCTCCGTTCCGTTCTGCTCAAGGTACAGGTTCATCGATTTCCCGCTCTCGAATTTCGTCAACTGCGGCATCTCCAAAGTCGGCATTGTCACAAAGAGCAACTACCAGTCGCTCATGGATCACGTCGGCAACGGAAAAGCCTGGGACCTCTCCAGGAAAAGAGAAGGCCTTTATATCCTCCCGCCGTTCCACAGCGGCGTTTCGAGCGAAAACAGGGGCAGGCTTGAAAGCCTTATCGGCATCAAGGATTTCCTCGCCGCTTCCAAGGAGGAATACGTCCTTTTCTCCGACTGCAACATCATCTGCAACTACGATCTGAAAAAGCTTTTTGACTTCCACACGAAGAAAAACGCCGACATCACCATCGTTTACAAGCACGGAACAGTCCCGAAGCTTCGCGACGTCATGGCGCTCGAACACGGCGAGGACGGCAAGATCAGCGCCATCACCACCCCAAACGAAAACGACGTTGCGGATTATTCGACAAATATCATCCTCATCAGGAAATCTCTGCTCGAAAGGCTCATAAACGAAGCCGTCAGCCTTCATTTCCAGTCGTTCACAATGGGCATCATCCAGCGCAATGTTGAAAAGCTGAACATGTATGCGCTCGAATGCGAAGGCTTCTTCGAGACGGTCGACAGCCTTCAGAGCTATTTCGACGTCAGCATGAAACTGCTTGACCCGAAAAACATGAAATTGCTCTTTGACAAGGAGCATCCGATCTACACGAAGGATCGCGACGATATGCCTGCGATCTACGGCCTCGGATCGTCGGTGCACAATTCGCTCATCGCCGACGGCTGCGTCATCGACGGAACTGTTGAAAACTCGATCATCTTCCGCGGCGCGAGGATTGCGAAGGGCGCTCACGTGAAAAACTGCATCATTATGCAAAACTCCTACATCAGCGAGAACGTTAAGCTCGACTGCATCATCACCGACAAGAACGTCGTCGTCAAACCGAACAACAATCTCGCCGGCGCGCTGACTTACCCGGTCTATATCGGCAAGGGCATCACGATCTGACGTTATTCTTTTTTTGAAAGGATCTTTGAAATATGAAAGTTTTATTTGCATCAAGCGAAGCCGTTCCCTTCATGGCAAGCGGCGGCCTCGGTGACGTTGCGGGCGCTCTGCCCAAGGCCCTCAGAAGGCGACTCATCGGCTGCAGAGTTGTTATGCCCTTCTATTCCGGAATCAAGGACGAGCTGAAGGAAAACGCAACATTCCTGACGAGCTTTTCCGTTCCCGTCGCCTGGAGAAGGCAGTATTGCGGCGTTTTTGAAGCAAAGCACAACGGCGTGATCTACTACCTGATCGACAACCAGTATTACTTCAAACGCGACGGGATCTACGGCTACTACGACGACGCGGAGAGGTTTGCGTTCTTCGCAAGAGCGGTGCTCGAGATGATCCAGTATATCGACTGGAAACCCGACGTCATCCACTGCAACGACTGGCAGACTGCCCTCACCCCCGTCTATTACAGCAAGCTCTATGCCCAAGCCCCCGGATACGAAAACATCAAAACCGTTTTCACGATCCACAACATCCAGTATCAGGGCGTTTACGGAATAGAGATACTTGAAGACGTAGTTGGCATTCCTTACGACATGAAAGCCGTTTTGGAATACGACAACGACATCAATTTCGTCAAGGGCGCGATCGAATGCGCGAACGTCGTCACGACCGTCAGCCCGACTTATGCCAACGAGATTCTCGACCCCTGGTACAGCCACGGACTTGACACGATATTGAAGCAGAGAAGCTGGAAACTTCGCGGCATCCTCAACGGCATCGACACCGTCAGCTACGACCCCGAAACGGACAAGGATATTTTCGCAAACTACAACAGCTCCGATTTTTCAAACAAGGCCGTCAACAAGGCTGAGCTTCAGAAGATGTTCGGCCTCCCCGTCAAAGCTGACGTCCCGACGGTCGGCATCGTTTCAAGGCTCGTTGCCCACAAGGGATTTGACCTGATAAAAGCTGTTTTCGACGAGCTGCTTTCAAACGACGACCTCCAGGTTTTCGTGCTCGGCTCGGGCGAATGGCAGTATGAATCCTATTTCAAGGAGCTCAAGGAAAGGTTCCCCGACAAGATCGGGCTTCGCCTCGGCTTTGTCCCCGACCTCGCAAGGAAGATCTACGCTGCTTCCGACATTTTCCTGATGCCCTCCAAAAGCGAGCCCTGCGGACTTTCCCAGATGGTTGCTTTGCGCTACGGCGCGATCCCGATCGTCCGCGAAACAGGCGGCTTGAAGGACACCGTTTTTGACAGCGGCGACAACATGGGCAACGGATTCACCTTCTGCACATACAACGCCCACGATATGCTCCACGCGATCAGGCGCGCCCTCGAAGGCTACAAGGACAAGGAAGGCTGGAATATCCTCGTCAAGCGTGCGATGGAATGCGACAACAGCTGGGCGAAATCCGCCGGCGAATATATCAAAATGTACAACGAGCTCAAACGCGAGCAAGCGTGACGCTTTAACCAAGTCGTGCCGGTACGGCATAAAGGTTGAGACTAAATCGCATTTTCGGCTCGCCCTCGTTGCGAAAGGTTATCAGCCTGCTTCCACGGCATAAAGGTTGAGACTAAATCGCATTATCGGCTCGCCCTCGTTGCGAAAGGTTATCAGCCTGCTTCCACGGCATAAAAGTTTTTGCCAAGCTTTTTTCAAAAAGCGCGGGGAACCCTCGCCGAGGGTTCCCCGTTTGTTAAATGTATTCCGAATATTTCAACCTCAAGGGGGAAACGTGTTTTGAAATCGTACTACATCTATTTTTACCGCAACGGGCTGACTCCGTCCGAAACGCAGGACAAATATATCGGCCACACCGACGTTGAGCTGAGCGAAGAAGGCGTAAAGCAGATCGAAGAAATGGTTGAGCTTTACCGTTTTCCGAAGGTCGACGCGGTTTTTTCAAGCCCGCTGAAAAGGTGCAAAAAAACTGCGGAACTGATTTTCCCCGACAACGAGATCATCGAAATTCACGATCTGATCGAATACAACTTCGGCTCCTTCGAGGGCAAAACTGCCGCCGATCTTAAAGAAAACGAGGTTTTTTCGCGCTGGCTTGCTGGTGAGCAGGGCTCCCAGCCGCCTTTCGGCGAAAGCAACGAACAGTTTGTTAAACGCATTTGCTCCTGCTTTGAAAAAATCGTCGAAGGTCTGATGAAAACAGGCACAACGAAAGCCGCCATAGTCACCCACGGCGGCATTATCGCTTCGTTGCTTACGGCTTACGGCATCCCCGAGGCGCCGATGCACGAATGGATCATGCCCAACGCCTGCGGATATGAGATCCGCATCACCCCTTCGCTCTGGATGAGGGGGCAGAAATTTGAGGTCATAGCCGAAGTACCGTATGAGGAGAGCTGAATCGCTCGCTTCGCTGAGAGCCGGTTTTACTGCGGGAGCGAAGTCCCGTTCGGGAGCTGAATTCAGCTGTTTCTTATCTGGTTTATCTTGTCCCTGAGCATGGCGGCGTGCTCGAATTCGAGTATCTTTGCCGCCGCCTTCATCTCCGCGGTGAGCTGTTTTATCATCGCTTCCTTTTGCGCCCTCGTCATATGTTTTATATCTTTAACCTTTTCTTTCTGGGTTATCTCGAAGACGTCTCTGACGTCTTTTTTTATTGTTTTTGGCACTATGCCGTGGGATTCGTTGTAAGCAGACTGGATGTCACGCCTACGCTGTGTTTCCTCGATCGCCCTTTCCATCGACGGCGTTACGCAATCGGCGTACATTATGACTTCTCCGCCGGCGTTCCTCGCCGCTCTGCCTATCGTCTGAATCAGCGACGTTTCGGAGCGCAGGAATCCCTCTTTGTCCGCGTCGAGGATCATCACGAGCGACACTTCGGGGATGTCAAGACCCTCGCGCATGAGGTTGATCCCGACGAGCACGTCGAAAACCCCAAGCCGCAGATCGCGTATGATTTCAAGCCTTTCCATCGTGTCAACGTCGTAGTGCATATAGCGCACCTTTATACCAAGATTATCGAGATAGTCCGTCAGATCCTCCGCCATTTTCTTTGTCAAGGTGGTGATGAGGACTCTCTCCCCGCGCTCTGTCCTGACGTTAATCTGGGAAATGATGTCCTCGATCTGCCCCTCGGTCGGTTTTACGGTGATCTCCGGGTCAAGGAGTCCCGTCGGCCTGATGACCTGCTCGACGATCTGCGTGCTTTCGCCTTTTTCAAAGTCGCCGGGCGTTGCGCTGACAAAGATGCGCTGGTGCGTTTTTTGGTAGAATTCCTCAAACCTCAGCGGCCTGTTGTCGAACGCCGACGGAAGACGGAACCCGAATTCGACAAGGTTTTCCTTCCTCGCCCTGTCGCCTGCGTACATTCCCCGCACCTGCGGCAAAGTCACGTGGGATTCGTCGACAAAAAGCAGAAAATCGTCCGGGAAATAGTCTATGAGCGTAAACGGCGACGAGCCCGGCTCCCTGCCGGACATGATGCGCGAATAATTTTCGATGCCCTTGCAAAAGCCTGTTTCCCTGAGCATTTCGATGTCGTATTCGGTGCGCTGTTTTATCCTCTGCGCTTCAAGCAGCTTGCCTTGACTTTCAAACTCGGCATACCTCTCCGCCATCTCCTCGGAGATGATCTTTATCGACTTTTCCATCTTATCTCTCGAAATGACGTAGTGGGAAGCGGGATAGATCGCAACGTGGCTGAGAGTGTTCTTCACCTCGCCCGTGAGAGCGTTGATCTCGCATATCCTGTCGATCTCATCGCCGAAGAACTCGATCCTGTAGGCGTTTTCGCTGGAATAAACGGGAAAAATCTCCAGCACATCGCCGCGGACTCTGAACTTGTTGCGGATGAAATTTATGTCGTTGCGCTCGTACTGGATCTCAACGAGCTTTTCAATGACTTCGTCGCGGTTTTTCTGCATTCCCGTCCGAAGCGAAATGACCATGTTCTTGTAATCTATCGGGTCGCCCAGGGTGTAGATGCACGACACACTCGCAACAATGATAACGTCCCGTCTTTCGCTCAAAGCGGCGGTGGCGGAATGGCGGAGTTTTTCGATCTCCTCGTTGATGGAGCTGTCTTTTTCGATATAGGTATCCGTCGTCGGGACGTAGGCCTCAGGCTGATAGTAGTCGTAATATGAAACAAAATACTCAACCGCGTTTTCAGGGAAAAACTCCTTAAACTCGGAGCAGAGCTGGCCTGCAAGAGTCTTGTTGTGCGCCAGGATCAGCGTCGGGCGGTTGACGTTCGCGATAATGTTCGCCATGGTGAACGTCTTGCCGGAGCCTGTAACGCCCAGAAGCGTCTGCACCCTGTCGCCGCGCAAAACACCCTCGGTCAGTTTTTCGATCGCCTCGGGCTGATCGCCCGTCGGTTTGAATTTTGAATGAAGCTTGAAATGATCCATTTTTTCACCTGCCGCAGATTTTGTTTAATATATTATACACCAAACAGATGAAAAATCAAAGAATGTTTTAATAAAAAAATGAAAGTGCCGCAAAGACACTTTCATCTATCCTTTTCACAAATCAAAAAAGTCCCGTTATTTTTCCGTTTGAATCGACGTCTATATTTTCCGCAGCAGGTTTTTTGGGAAGTCCCGGCATGGTGAGGATGTCGCCCGTCTGAGCGACGATGAACCCTGCGCCGGAGCAGACCTTGACGTTCCTGACGGTGATCTTGTAGCCTTCGGGTGCGCCGAGCTTTTTCGGATCGTCGGAAAAGCTGTACTGCGTCTTCGCCATACACACCGGCAGCCCGCCAAATCCAAGGTTTTCAAGCGTTTCGATCTGTTTTTTGGCGCCCGGCAGGACGTGCATTCCGTCCGCGCCGTAGATACGTCCGGCTATCGTTTCGATTTTTTCCCTGATCGGAAGATCGAGCGAATACGAAAAGCTGAAATCGCCCCGTTCTTCCTCGCAAAGTCTTACGACCTCTTTCGCAAGCTTCTCGCCGCCTTTGCCTCCGTCCGCCCATACGGTCGAAAGCACGGTGTTGACGCCGAGCTGATTGCATCTTTCGATGATAAAATCTATCTCCCTGTCCGTGTCGGTCGGGAACCTGTTTATTGCAACGACGCACGGGAGTCTGAACACATTTTTTATATTTGAAACGTGGCGAAGAAGATTCGGGATGCCTTTTTCAAGGGCTTCAACGTCCTCGTCCTTGAGCTGAGTTTTGTCGAGCCCGCCGTGCATTTTCAAGGCTCTTACGGTTGCGACGATGACAACTGCGTCGGGTTTCAAGCCTGCCATTCTGCATTTGATGTCAAGGAATTTTTCCGCTCCGAGATCGGCGCCGAAGCCTGCCTCGGTGACGGTGTAATCGCCGAGCTTCATCGCCATCTTCGTCGCCATAACGCTGTTGCAGCCGTGGGCGATGTTCGCAAAAGGTCCACCGTGGACGAACGCGGGAGTACCCTCGAGAGTCTGGACAAGATTCGGCTTGATCGCGTCCTTCAACAGCGCCGCCATAGCGCCGACAGCTTTAATGTCGCCGGCGGTGACGGGTTTGTCGTCATAGGTGTAGGCGACAATGATCTTTGAAAGCCTTTCCTTCAAATCGTCAATGGAAGTCGCAAGGCAGAAAACCGCCATAACTTCCGACGCAACTGTGATGTCAAAACCATCCTCTCGCGGCACACCGTTCGCCTTGCCGCCCATACCGTCAACGATAAATCGAAGCTGGCGGTCGTTCATGTCGACGCATCTTTTCCAGACGATTTTACGAACGTCGATATTCAGCTCGTTGCCCTGCTGGATATGGTTGTCGAGCATCGCGGCAAGGAGGTTGTTCGCCGCGCCGATGGCGTGAAAATCCCCCGTGAAATGAAGGTTGATGTCCTCCATCGGGACGACCTGGGCATATCCGCCGCCTGCGGCTCCGCCTTTTACGCCGAAAACAGGCCCGAGCGACGGCTCGCGCAGGGCCACGGTGACGTTTTTGCCGATGCTTTTCAAGCCGTCGGCAAGCCCGATAGTGGTCGTCGTTTTTCCCTCGCCCGCAGGAGTGGGGGTTATCGCGGTGACGAGCACAAGCTTGCCGTCTGCCCTATCCGTTTCATCAAGAAGCGAAAGATCGATCTTCGCCTTGTATTTTCCGTAGTTTTCAACGTATTTTTCGTCTATACCGGCGTTTTTTGCGATCTCGTTTATCGGTTTCATCTCGCAGCGCGACGCGATCTCTATGTCAGAAAGATAACTCATTCAGGTGCGCTCCTTTTTATTTAAAATACTTCACTGCGCTTTCAAACATTTTGATGTCGTATTCTCCGCACACGTTCTTGTAAAGTCCGCTGCCGACGCGCTCGCTGTGTCCCATTTTGCCGAACACTCTGCCGTCGGGCGAAGTTATGCCCTCAACGGCGCAGATGGAGTTGTTGGGGTTGAAATGGATGTCGGAAGTCGCGTCGCCGTCAAAGTCGACATACTGCGTAGCGATCTGGCCGTTTTTCGCAAGCTCTCTGACGTAATCCTCGTCAGCCAAGAACCTGCCCTCTCCGTGGGAGATCGGCACGCAAACTACGTCGCCGACGTTCATCAAGCTAAGCCACGGAGATTTGTTCGAGGCTATCCTCGTCCTGACTATCTTCGACTGGTGGCGCGCAATGGTGTTGAAGGTGAGCGTCGGGCTGTGTTCGTCGAGGTCGGTGATCCTGCCGTAAGGCACAAGCCCGAGTTTTATCAGCGCCTGGAAGCCGTTGCAGATGCCCGCCATAAGTCCGTCGCGGTTGTCAAGCAGATCGCCGACAGCGTCCTTTATCATGCCGTTCCTGAAGAATGCAGTGATGAATTTTCCGCTTCCGTCGGGCTCGTCGCCGCCGGAGAAACCGCCGGGGATAAAGATCATCTGGGACGTTGAAATGGCTTTGGCGCATTTTTCGATGCTTCGCTTGATGCCGTCCGACGTGAGGTTGTTGATGACGATGACCTCCGCCTCGGCTCCTGCGTCCTCAAAAGCTTTTGCGCTGTCGTATTCGCAGTTCGTTCCGGGGAACGCCGGGATAAATACCTTCGGCTTCGCCGTCCTGATCGCGGCGGAGCGTTTTTCGTTCGGGACGAAAGAGAAGGTTTCGAGCTTTTTGGTTCCCTGGTCGATGTTGCAGCGGTACACGCTCTCGAGCTTGTTTTCGTAAACGCCGAGGAGCTTTTCGAGTGCGATCTCGTCTTCGCCGAAGCTTATCGCCTTTGCGTCAGTCGTTTTGCCGAGCAGGAGCGCATTTTCGATCTCGCCGTCGGCCTCGACGATGAACGAAGCGTAGTTGTATGAGAAAACGGTGTCGAGCGAAATGTCTTTTTCAAACTCAAAGCCGATCATGTTGCCAAAGCACATTTTCATCACCGCTTCGGCAATGCCGCCGTAGGTCGGGGTGTAGACGGCAAGGGCTTTCTTCGACCTGACAAGGTTGCAGACTTTTTCAAAATTTTGTTTCAAGCTCTCCGTCACGGGAAGATCGTCGGAGTCAGATTCGGTATTGATGAGATAGACGTTGCTGCCCGGTTTTTTGAATTCGGGAGATATGATGTTTTCCGCCTTTTCCGTCGTCACGGCGAAGGAGACGAGGGTCGGCGGCACGTCAAGATCCTCAAAAGAACCGCTCATGGAGTCCTTTCCGCCGATTGAGCCGACGCCGAGCTCGGTCTGCGCCTTGAACGCTCCGAGCAAAGCCGCCGCAGGTTTGCCCCATCTTGACGGGTCTGTTCCGGGTTTTTCAAAATATTCCTGGAAAGTCAGATAAACGTCGTTGAAATCAGCGCCCGTAGCTATGAGCTTGCAGACGGATTCGATGACGGCAAGATATGCGCCGTGGAAGGGGCTTTTTTCGGTGATGAATGGGTTATATCCCCACGACATCACGGAGCAGTCGTCGGTGTGGCCTTTTTCGACGCTGATCTTGTGCGCCATAGCCTGGATCGGCGTGAGCTGGTATTTGCCGCCGAAAGGCATCAGCACCGTTCCCGCGCCGATGGTGGAGTCAAATCTCTCGCTGAGTCCCCTCTTGGAGCAGACGTTGAGGTCTCCCGCGAGGGATATATAGTTTTCGACAAAACTGTTGCCGAACCGTTTTTCATAGTTTTCCGCTTTTTTGCAGTGGATGGCGGTGTGCTTTTGCGCGCCGTTGGAGTCGAGAAATTCTCGGCTTACGTCAACAATCGTCTTGCCGCGCCAGGACATCCTGAGCCTCGGCTCAGCCTTAACCTGAGCAACGACAACAGCCTGAAGGTTTTCCTTTGAAGCGAGGGCGATAAAGGCGTCGGCATCTTCTTTGCCGACGACGACAGCCATGCGCTCCTGGGATTCGCTGATGGCGAGCTCCGTGCCGTCGAGGCCTTCATATTTTTTGGGAACCTTGTCGAGGTCGATCTCAAGTCCGTCGGCAAGCTCTCCTATGGCAACGCTGACGCCGCCTGCGCCGAAGTCGTTGCATTTCTTGATCATCCGGCAAGCGTCGTGGTTTCGGAAAAGTCGCTGGAGTTTTCTCTCCTCGGGGGCGTTGCCCTTCTGGACTTCCGCGCCGCAGGTCTCGACCGACTGGGAATCGTGGGCTTTCGAGGAGCCTGTTGCGCCGCCGATGCCGTCTCTGCCGGTGCTGCCGCCAAGCAGGATCACAACGTCGCCGTCAACGGGGGCTTCGCGCCTTACGTTTTCGGCGGGAGTCGCCGCTATGACAGCACCGATCTCCATGCGCTTTGCGGCATAGCCGGGGTGATACAGCTCATCGACAGTACCCGTTGCAAGGCCGATCTGGTTTCCGTAGGAGGAATAGCCGTTTGCGGCGGTGGTCACGATCTTGCGCTGGGGAAGTTTGCCTTTGATCGTCTCGTCAACGCTCTTTAGCGGATCAGCCGCGCCCGTAACGCGCATTGCGGCGTAGACGTAGCTTCTGCCCGAAAGCGGGTCTCTTATCGCGCCGCCGATACAAGTTGCCGCACCGCCGAAAGGCTCGATCTCCGTCGGGTGATTGTGGGTTTCATTCTTGAACAACAGCAGCCACGGCTCATCTTTGCCGTCAACGCTGACGTTGATTTTTACTGTGCAGGCGTTGATCTCGTCGGATTCGTCGAGTTTGTTGAGAACGCCCTTTTTCTTCAGATATTTCACGGCAACGGTCGCTAGATCCATGAGACAGACGGGCTTTTTCACGCCGAGCTCGTCGCGGGTGGAAAGATACTGCTTGTAAGTTTTTTCAAGCAGTTCGTCCTCAAATTCAACGCTGTCGATATTTGTCAAAAACGTGGTGTGGCGGCAGTGATCCGACCAGTAGGTGTCGATCATCCTGATCTCGGTGATGGTGGGATCCCTGTTCTCCTTCTTAAAATACTGCCGGCAGAAGGCGGCGTCGTCCTCGTCCATGGCGAGGGAATATTTTTTCACAAAATCCGAAAGACCGTCCGCGGGAATTGCCGTGAAGCCGTCGAGCACCTGCACGTCGGCGGGAACGTCATATTTCATCTCGAGCGTATCCACTTTTTCAAGCGACGCTTCCCTCGCTTCGACGGGGTTGATGACGTATTTTTTGATCTGAGCCAGCTCGTCACATGAGAGCTTTCCGTAAAGGGCGTAGACTTTTGCGGAGCGGACGAGCGGTCTGTCGCCCTGCGAGATGAGCTGAATGCACTGTGCGGCGGAGTCCGCCCTCTGGTCGAACTGACCGGGGAGATATTCCACCGCGAAAACGGTCACTTCGGGGGCTTCAAACTCTTCATAGACCAGGTCGGTCTGTATCTCCGAGAACACAGCCGTTTTGGCGTATTCAAAGAGCTCTTGGGAGATGTTTTCGACGTCATACCTGTTGAGCACCCTGACTTTTTCCAGGGCGTTCACGCCCAGCAGATTGCGGCAGTCGTTAAACAGAGCCTTTGCTTCGTTAGCAAGTTCTTCCTTTTTTTCGACAAATATTCTGTATACCATTCTTTCGATTATCCTTTCGCATTAAGGGCTTTCTGACCGATGTCAGAACGGTAAAACCTGTTTTCAAAATTGATCCCGGAAGCCATTTCGTAGGATTTTTCGATCGCTTCTTCAAGGCTGTCGGCGACCGCCGTAACGCCGAGGACTCTGCCGCCGTTCGTGAGCAGTTTGCCGTCCGAAAGCTTTGCGCCGGCGACAAAGACGTTTTCCCTGACGTCGTCCGGGATCGTAATTTCAAAACCTTTTTCGTATTTCACGGGGTAGCCCTTGCTCGCCAGAACGACACAGCAGGCGTTCTTTTCGGAGAATTTTACCTCGGCTTCGCTGAGTTTTTCATCTCTGACAGCCACCATGATGTCGAGCAGGTCGCTTTCGAGCAGAGGGAGTACGACCTGGGTTTCCGGATCGCCGAATCGGCAGTTGTATTCGATGACTTTCGGGCCGTCCTTTGTGATCATGAGCCCGAAATAGAGACAGCCTTTGAAGCTCCTGCCCTCTTTGTTCATGGCATCAACCGTGGGCAGGAAAATCTTTTCCATGCATTCCTTCGCGACTTCATCGGTGTAGTAGGGGTTGGGGGCAACCGTTCCCATGCCGCCCGTGTTGAGCCCCGTGTCGCCGTCGCCGGCGCGTTTGTGATCCATCGAGGATACCATCGGGACTACCGTCTTTGAATCGGTGAAGGACAGGACGGATACTTCGGGGCCTTCCAGGAATTCTTCGATCACTATCCTATCGCCGCTCTTGCCGAACTGCTTGTCGCGCATGATGGAAACTACAGCCTGCTTTGCTTCGTCAAGAGTCTGCGCGATGATAACGCCCTTTCCCAGCGCAAGCCCATCGGCTTTGATTACGGTCGGGATCGGAGCTGTTTCGAGGTATTTCAAAGCTTCGTTCTCGTCCTCGAAGACTTCGTATTTTGCGGTCGGGATGCCGTATTTTTTCATAAGATTTTTCGAGAACACCTTGCTGCCTTCGATGATCGCGGCGTTCTTTCGAGGGCCGAAGCATTTTACTCCGATCTTCTCCAGCTCGTCAACGCAGCCGAGCACAAGCGGATCATCGGGGGTGACTATTGCAAAATCTACCTCGTTTTCCGAGGCGAATTTGCAGATATTTTCGACGTCAGTCGCGGCGATGTCAACGCAGACGGCATCGTCCGCCATTCCTCCGTTGCCGGGAAGGGCATAGATTTTTTCAACGGTTTTGTTGAGCTTTATTTTCTTTATAACGGCATGCTCTCTTCCGCCGCCGCCGATTACCATAATTTTCATAATTTCACCCTATTTTTATCAGTGATGGAACAGGCGCATACCTGTCATGGACATGACGATACCGTATTTGTCGCAGCAGTCGATGACGAGGTCGTCCCTGATCGAGCCGCCGGGCTGGGCGATGTATTTTACGCCGCTCCTGCAGGCTCTCTCGATGTTGTCGTCGAACGGGAAAAATGCGTCCGAGCCGAGAGCCACGTCCGTCTTCGTTGCGAGATAGGCTTTCTTCTCCTCCTCGGTGAATCTTTCGGGCTGAGAAGTGAAATATTTCTGCCAGACGCCGTCGGCGCAAACGTCTTCCTCGTTCTGGTTGATGTAGCCGTCGATGACGTTGTCCCTGTCGGGTCTGCCGAGGGTATCCTTGAAAGGAAGCGACAGCACTTTGTCGCTCTGGCGAAGGAACCAAGTATCGGCTTTTGAGCCGGCAAGGCGGGTGCAATGGATCCTCGACTGCTGACCTGCGCCGACGCCGATCGCCTGTCCGTCGCACGCAAAGCAAACGGAGTTGGACTGGGTGTATTTCAAGGTGATAAGCGAAATGATAAGATCTCTCACTGCGCTTTCGGGGAGGTCTTTGTTCTTTGTTACGATGTTTTCGAGAAGCTGCCTGTTGATCTTGAAATTATTCCTGCCCTGCTCAAACGTCACGCCGAAAACGTGCTTTTTCTCCTGCACCTCGGGGACGTAATTCGGGTCGATCTTCACGATGTTGTAGTTGCCGTTTCGCTTCGTTTTGAGGATCTCAAGCGCTTCGTCGTCGTAGCCGGGAGCGATAACGCCGTCGGAAACTTCCCTCTTTATGAGCTTTGCGGTCGTCACGTCGCAGACGTCGGAGAGAGCCACCCAATCGCCGAAGGAGCACATCCTGTCGGTACCCCTTGCCCTCGCATAAGCGCAGGCGAGCAGAGAAGAATCGAGGTCTTCGATGTCGTCGACAAAGCAGGCTTTCTTGAGCTTTTCGTCGAGGACTTTGCCGACAGCGGCGGAGGTGGGGCTGACGTGCTTGAAGGAAGTTACGGCGGGAAGTCCGAGGGCTTCTTTCAGCTCTTTGACAAGCTGCCAGGAGTTGAATGCGTCGAGGAAATTGATGTAGCCCGGTCTGCCGGAGAGGATCTCTATGGGCAGTTCGGAGCCGTTGTCCATGTAGATCTTTGCAGGTTTCTGGTTTGGGTTGCAGCCGTATTTGAGTTCAAATTCTTTCATTTTCAAGCCTCCGCATTGTTTTTGTTGATCATTCTCTCCTGCTTTTCGCCGGTCGCAAGGTCGGTATATCTGACGAAAAGGGAGATTTTGTTGTCTTCATCGAGAGCGTTCCAAAGTTTGTCCGTGAAACGATCTATATCGTCGGGGATCTCAACTCTCTCAGGTTCGCCTTGGAAAGTCGGGATCGGGTTGCCGTCGCAGACGTAGGTGTGGATAAAATGTCCAACGCCCGCAAGAGACGGATAGGAAAACGTATATCTGCTGCACGCACTGCCCACACTGTCAGAGCTTTTGAGAATGCTCATGAGATACGAGAAGTCACCGTTTTCGTAGGTGATCATACCGCTGATCCTGGGGGTAAAGTTCGGGCTGTCGGGCTCAAACTCGCGAGTGTTCAGCGCGCTGATGAAATCGTCGCCGTTTTCCAGAGCGTTTACGATGGTGTCGGTCTGATCGCCGTTCGTGACAACGAGCTTGTTTTCATGTTCCCTCAAAGCGGCGTAGATGATGAGGCTGGGGTCTTCGACTTTTGACAAGTCAAAAGGCTCTGTGAAAACAGCGCCGTCTTTTTTGACGAAAACCCTGTTGCGGCTGTTTGCGCTCCTGCCCATGATGAAATATGCGACGCAGGATTTTTTGCCGTCCGAAGATTTTCCGATGACGATCCCCCTGCCGACGTAGGAGTTGCCCTCGATGAGCTTTGCGATATCGTGTGTTTCGTAGACGTTCATTGTTATACTCTCTCTTTCAAAATTGATTTACTGACTTTTTCGGCGGATGCGGGAAGGATTATCCATTCGGCCTCCTCCATCACCCTTTTCTGGAGCGTTGAGGGGGTGTCGCCGGGCATGACCTCAACAGCTTTCTGCATAATGATCTCGCCGCCGTCGGGAATCTCGTTGACAAAATGCACCGTTGCGCCCGTGACTTTCACGCCCTTTTCGAGAGCTTTCTCGTGAACGGTCAGGCCGTAGAAGCCTTTTCCGCAAAAGGACGGGATCAGCGACGGGTGGACGTTTATAATGCGGCGGTCGTATTTTTTTGTAAAATTCTCGCTCAGGATCGACATGAACCCCGCGAGGACGATCAGCTCGATCCCGTTTTCTTCAAGCGAATCCACGATCGCTTTTTCAAAAGCTTCCTGAGAACCAAGCTCGCTTTTGAGGAATGTTACGGTTTTGATGTTCGCCTTCTTCGCCCTTTCAAGGGCATAGGCGTTCTTGTTGTTGGAAACGACGAGGGCGATCTCGCCGCTTTCCAGAACGCCCGATTTTTGGGAGTCAATCAGAGCCTGAAGATTAGTCCCGCCGCCGGAAACGAGCACGGCGATCTTTACTTTATTCATAACTTCACCTTTTCGTCGCCCTTGACGATCTCGCCCATGACGTAGGCTTCCTCGCCGCAGTCGCGAAGGATCGAAAGAGCTTTTTGTTCGTCCTCTTTTGCGACGACGATGCTCATGCCGACGCCCATGTTGAAGGTGTTGAACATATCCCTTTCGGAGATGTTGCCCGTCTTCGCGATGAGCTTGAAGATCGGCAGGATTTTGACTTTTTTGGGATCGATCTTCGCGCAAAGGCCGTCGGGAATGCTGCGCGGGATGTTTTCAAAAAATCCGCCGCCGGTGATGTGCGATATTGCTTTGACTTTGACCTGTTCGATCAGGGGCAGAACGCTCTTGACGTAGATCTTAGTGGGGGTCAGCAGAGCCTGACCGAGGCTTTTGCCTTCAAGCTCGGGGTAAGGCTTGTTGAGGTCGGCGTTTTCGACGTCGAAAACTTTTCTCACGAGCGAAAAACCGTTTGAATGAACTCCGCTCGACGGCAGAGCGATAACAACGTCGCCCTCGCTGACAGATGAATTGTCGATGACTTTATCCCTGTCAACAATTCCGACGCAGAAGCCTGCAAGGTCGTATTCGTCAACGGGATAAAAACCGGGCATCTCGGCAGTTTCGCCGCCGATGAGCGCAGCTCCCGACTGAACGCAGCCTTCGCAAACGCCCTTGACGATCTCCTCGATCCTCTCGGGGACGTTCTTTCCGCAGGCGACGTAATCGAGGAAGAACAGCGGTTTTGCTCCGCAGCAGATGATGTCGTTGACGCACATCGCAACGCAGTCGATGCCGACGGTGTCGTGCTTGCCGGTCAGGAAAGCGATCTTCAGCTTTGTGCCGACTCCGTCGGTGCCGCTGACGAGGACGGGATTTTTTATGCCGGAAAGGTCGGGCGCAAACAATCCGCCGAAGCCTCCGATGCCGGAGCAAACGCCATCGGTCGCTGTTTTCGCGATATGCTTTTTCATCAGCTCAACGGCCTTGTAGCCGGCGGTGATGTCCACGCCGGATTCTTTATAACTTTCGCTGAAGCTTTTCATGGTCATTCCTCAACTTTCGAATTCTCGGATATTTTCTGTTCAAATTTGTTCTTATGTACCTTTTCGGGGACTTCGGTGGGATATGCGCCGTCGAAGCAGGCGATGCAGAAGCCGTCGTCGCCTTCTGTTCCGGCGATCTTCTTAACGTTCTCGATGCTCAGGTAGCCGAGGGTGTCAACGCCGATGATCTTTGCGATATCCTCAACGGTGTGGTGGCAGGCGATGAGCATATCTCTCGAGTCGATGTCGGTGCCGTAATAGCAGGGGTTGAGGAACGGCGGCGCGGAAGACCTCATGTGGACTTCCTTGGCTCCGGCGTCGCGAAGGAGTTTTACGATCCTCGCGCAGGTGGTTCCCCTTACGATGGAGTCGTCGATGAGGACAACTCTTTTGCCTTTGACCGTTTCGGCGACGGGGTTGAGCTTGATGCGGACTTTGTCCTCCCTGACGTCCTGGCCGGGAGCGATGAAAGTACGTCCGATGTATTTGTTCTTGATGAATCCTATTCCGTAGGGGATACCGGATTCTTCGGAATAACCGATCGCGGCGTCAAGACCCGAATCCGGAACGCCGATGACGATGTCGGCTTCAACAGGATGCTGTTGGGCGAGGAATGCGCCCGCTTTTTTCCTGGCGTGGTGGACGCTGCAGCCTTCGATGACGGAGTCCGGTCTTGCAAAATAGATGTATTCAAAAACGCACATCGACCTCTTGACCTTATTGCAATGATCCCTTATGGTGCGGATGCCGTTCTTGTCGAAAATCACGATCTCGCCGGGCTCAACGTCCCGAATGAGCGTTGCGCCGACGGAATCAAGAGCACAGCTTTCGGACGCGACGACGTAGCTGCCGTCGTCGGTCTTGCCGATGCACAGCGGTCTGAAGCCGTTCTCATCCCTGACGGCGATGAGCTTTGAGGGCGACATGATGACGAGGGAATAAGCTCCCTTGATCTTGTACATCGCCTTGTTGACGGCTTCCTCGATGGAGGCGGATCTGATCCTCTCCTTGATGATGTTGTAGGCGATAACTTCCGTGTCGGAGGTCGTCTGGAAGATCGAGCCTTCGAGCTCGAGCTCCGTCCTGAGCTCGTAGGAGTTGACGAGGTTGCCGTTGTGGGCGATCGCCATCCTGCCCTTTGTGTGGTTTACGACGATGGGCTGGGCGTTGATCCTGTCGGAAGTTCCCGTTGTGCCGTAGCGGACGTGGCCGACAGCCATGTTGCCCTGGCCGAGCTTTGCAAGAACGTCTTTTGAAAAAACGTCGTTGACGAGCCCGGAGTCACGGTAGCTGTTGAAAAGTCCGTCGTCGTTGACCACGATGCCGCAGCTCTCCTGTCCCCTGTGCTGGAGGGCGTAGAGGGCGTAGTACACGCTGTGCGCAACATGAGTTGTCCTGTTTGCAAATATGCCGAAAACTCCGCATTCTTCATGTATAGAATTCATTTTTTCTCCTTTTGTGACCGAAAATAAAAGCTTTGGTTGATCCTGTTACTGTCCTAAAATCCTCTTGCTCATCTCGTTGTAAGCGTCCTCGACGTTGCCCAGATCCCTGCGGAAGCGGTCTTTGTCGAGCTTTTCGTGGGTTTTGCTGTCCCAGAATCTGCAGGTGTCGGGGGATATCTCGTCCGCAAGGACGATCGTGCCGTCGGAAGTCCTGCCGAATTCAAGCTTGAAATCGACGAGCTCAACGCCGACAGACAGGAAAAACTTTTTCATCACTTCGTTGACTTTGAAAGCCATCTGCTTGATAAGTTCAATTTCCTCTTTTGTGGCAAGTTTGAGAGCGATCGCGTGATAAGAGTTGATCAGCGGATCGCCGAGGTCGTCGTTCTTGTAGGAAAACTCGATCGTCGGCTCGTCAAAGACGATGCCTTCCTCAACGCCGTAGTTCTTCGCGAAAGAACCTGCGGAGATGTTCCTGATGATGACTTCGAGCGGGACGATGGACACCCTCTTGACGAGCGTTTCCCTGTCGGAAACCTCCTTTATGAAGTGGGTTTTGACGCCCTCTTTTTCAAGAAGCTGCATCATGAAGTTCGTGACCTTGTTGTTGACAACGCCCTTGCCGACGATGGTACCCTTTTTGAGCCCGTTAAAGGCGGTCGCGTCGTCTTTATAGTCCACAAGAACAACGTCTTTGTCGTCGGTTTCATAGACCTTTTTTGCTTTACCTTCGTAGATGAGATTTCCTTTGTTCATTTTTGAGTCCTCCGTTATTTTCTGAACTGATTAAAAATTTTTTCATTCTTTTCAAGGACAGCCTTCGCGGCATCCTCCCTTTTTTTGTCGAGCTTTTGCGCCAAAGCTTCGTCCTCCACGGCGAAGATCTGGGCGCAAAGCAAAGCGGCATTGACCCCACCGTTGATCGCAACAGTCGCAACCGGTATTCCGGAAGGCATCTGAACTGTTGAGAGCAAAGCGTCAATGCCGTCTAAGTTTGAAGATTTACAGGGTATTCCGATCACGGGCAGAGTTGTGTTGGCGGCAATGGCTCCGGCAAGGTGGGCAGCCATCCCCGCGGCGGCAATGATCGCGCCGAACCCGTTTTTGCGCGCGTCGAGGCTGAACTGTCTCGCCTCGTTAGCAGTCCTGTGAGCGGAATAGACGTGAACTTCATAATCAATTCCAAGCTCATCAAGCGTTTTTGCAGATTTTTCAACGACAGGCAAATCGCTGTCGCTTCCCATGACAATAGCAACTTTTTTCATTTTTACCTCCAAAAAAAGTCACAAGGGCACGCTTAAATGAAGAACATTCAAGTGTGCCCGGACGGTCGGTTTTGTAAAATTTTCCGTTCTGCTCCACGGTGGTACTCTCCACCTGAATCCGTCGGACACAGAAAGGTTTTTTCAACGGAAATATTATACCATTTTCCGACGTTTGTTGCAAGTAAAAAAGATTAGACAATGCCGAAGATTTTCTGTGCATTTTTGCTCAATATCTTCTCGTTATCCTCCTTCGAAAAGCCCATTGCGAAGAAATTTTGGAGCTCGTCCGCAAGCCCCCACATCGGGTAGTCGGTGCCGAACATCGCCCTGTCGACGCCGTAGGATTCGATGATCTTCTTCACTCTCTCCGGCCCGATGAAAGGCAGGGACGAGCTGCAGTCGATATAAAAGTTGGGGAAACCGTACAGCTTTTCGGCAGCCTCCTCCCAGAGGGAATAACCGCCCAGATGAGCGCCGATGACGGTGAGCTTATCATAGATCTCAAGGATAGGCACAAGCCTGTTGGGGTTTGAATAGTCGTAGCGGCTGTCGCCCGTGTGGAAAAGGACGGGAAGTCCTTCCCTTTCGCACAGCTCATAGATTTTCAGACAGCGGTAGTCGTCGATCTTGAACTGCTGGATGTCGGGGTGAAGCTTTACACCTTTGAGTCCGAGGGATTTGATCTTGTCGATCTGGTAAGCCATGTCGGTGCAGTCGGGGTGCATCGTGCCAAGCCCCGTCATCAAACCGGGATGTTCAGCCACTTCACGGGCGATAAACTCGTTTATGCTTTCGACCTGTTTGGGCGTTGTTGCGACGGACTGGACGATATAGTGGTCAAAGCCCGCCTTTTCGCCCCTGTCGAGGAGCTGTGAAACGGTGCCGTCGTTTGCAAAGATAATATCGTAGAAATTGCTCGTTCCGGCAACGGCTCTCTCGGCGATCTTGTCGGGGTAGATGTGGCAGTGCGCGTCAATGACGTAATATCCGTTTTTCATCAGGCAGTCACCACTTTCGACGCTTTCTGCAGACCGAGTTTTTCGATTGCATCCTCACGCATCTTGTATTTGAGGATCTTGCCGGCGGCGTTCATCGGGAACGCGCTGACAAAGTCGATATATCTCGGCACTTTATGGCGAGCCATGTTCGCCATGATATATGATTTCATCTCATCCGACGTCATTTCCTCGCCTTCTTTGAGGATTATGCACGCCATGATCTCCTCGCCGTACTGCTCGTCGGGAACACCGATAACCTGAACGTCGCTGACTTTCGGGTGAGTATAGATGAACTCTTCGATCTCTTTCGGGTAGATGTTTTCGCCGCCGCGGATGATCATGTCCTTAAGCCTGCCGGTGATGCGGTAGTTGCCCTCTTTCGTGCGGCAGGCAAGGTCGCCCGTATGGAGCCAACCGTCTTTGTCTATCGCTTCTGCTGTCGCTTTGGGCATTTTGTAGTAGCCCTTCATGATGTTGTAGCCTCTTGCAACAAATTCGCCTGTCACTTCGTCGGGGCAATCCTCGCCCGTTTCGGGGTCGACGATCTTACATTCGATTTCGGGCATGGCTCTGCCTACGGTGGCAACACGAACTTCGATGGGGTCGTCCGTCGAACTCATTGTGCATCCCGGCGAAGCCTCGGTCTGGCCGTAGACGATGACGATCTCTTTCATGTTCATTTTGTTGACAACGTCGTTCATCGCGGAGATCGGACACGGACTTCCCGCCATGATACCCGTTCTCATATACGAGAAATCGGTTTTTTCAAAATCCGGGTGTTCAAGCATGGCAATAAACATTGTCGGAACACCGTGGAAAGCAGTGATATGCTCATTGTTGATACAAGCAAGCGACGGTTTCGGCGAGAAATACGGGATCGGCAGCAGTGTGCCGCCGTGCGTCATTGTTGAAGTCATCGCAAGCACCATTCCGAAACAGTGGAACATGGGTACCTGTACCATCATTCTGTCGGCTGTCGAAAGATCCATTCTGTCGCCGATGCATTTGCCGTTGTTGACGATATTATAGTGCGTGAGCATAACGCCCTTGGGGAATCCCGTTGTGCCGGAAGTATATTGCATATTGCAAACATCATCTACATCTACGAGCGCCGCGCGCCTGTAGACTTCTTCGACCTTCACTTCTTCGGCTCTTTCGAGAGCTTCTTCCCATTCAAGGCAGCCCTTCTGTCTGAAACCTACGGTGATGACGTTTCTCAGGAAAGGCAGGCGTTTTGCATGAAGCTGTTCGCCTTTCTTGACGTTTTCAAGTTCGGGGCAAAGCTCGGCGATGATGTCGCCGTATTTGCAGTCCTTCGCGCCCTCGGTCATGACAACGGTGTGGGTGTCGGACTGCCGGAAAAGATATTCCGCCTCATGGATCTTGTAGGCGGTGTTGACGGTGACGAGAATTGCGCCGATCTTCGTGGTAGCCCAGAAAGTGATATACCACTGCGGAACGTTTGACGCCCAAATTGCAACCTTGCTTCCCGCTTTTACGCCAAGGGAGATGAGGACTCTTGCAAATTCGTCAACGTCGTCGCGGAATTCGCTGTAAGTCCGCGTATAGTCGAGGGTCGTGTATTTGAAAGCATATTGATCGGGGAAACACTCGACCATTTCGTCGAGCACCTGGGAAAAGGTTTTCTTTATGAGAAGGTCTTTTTTCCAGACATATTTGCCAGTGTGCGCCCTGTTGTAGTAGAAGGTCCTCTCGTTTTTGGAGGTATCGCTGAACTGGCGCATAAAGCCGACAAACTGTGAAAAGATCAAGTCCATATCGTCAAGCTCTTCGCACCATTTCGGGTCCCATACGAGGGAGATATAGCCGTCATAGTTGATGGATCTGAGCGAGAGCATGATTTCTTTTATCGGCAGTTCGCCCTCGCCTGCAAGGCAGTCCTCCACCTCGTCGTCACGCATTGCGGCGTCATGGAAATGGACGTGGCAAATATACGCGCCGAGATTTTTGACAACCTCTTCCGGCTGTTCCCATGCTTCAAAGTAGGCGCGCGAAAGCTCCCAGGAAGCTGCAAGGTCGTCGCAGGCAAAGCTGTCGAGGAAATCCCTCAAAACGTCCGATTTTGCAAAAAGTCCGGAAGTTTCAACAAGCAAAATGACTTTATGATTTTTAGCATATTCCAAAACTTCCTCTACCGTCCGGGCGGCGTTTTCAACCGAATCGGTATCCTTGTTGTGCGCCTTTATCCTGACGTAAGGAACTTTCATTTTTGAAGCAATATCAACGCATTTTTTGATTTCACCCACCGTCTTCTCTCTGATGGAGGCGTCGGCGATATTGCAAATGGAATCAACGCACGGGATTTCCAGCCCCATGCTGTAGAGCTTTCGGAGCGTTGAAGCGGCGGTGTAGTCGTGGAAAGCGCCGTTCTTGTCGGTGAAGAGGTCGTTGGAAACGTTGTGAAGCTCGATGCCCTTGAACTTCAGATCAACCGCGACTTCGCAGAATTCGTCAAAGGTTTTTGAGTGCCATCCTTTTGTCGAAAAAGATAATTTCATTTTTCATCCTCCTCATAAGCGATCTTGTTGACGGCGTTGATGTAAGCCCTGACGGCGGCGCCGATGATGTCGGTCGAGATGCCGTTGCCGCTGAAAAGTTTGCCGTCGCAACGGAGCTTTACGATCGCGGAGCCAACGGCTTCCTTGCCCTCGGTCACGGATTGGATCTGGAAATCGTCGAGCTCATACTGGTTGCCCGTGATCTGCTCGACAGCGTGGAAAGCCGCGTCGATGGGGCCGTCGCCGATGCAGATCCCGTTGAGGGTCTCCCCGTCCTTTTCGAGCGTGATCTGCGCCGAGGACGAGATAATGTTGCCGTTGTTGGTGACGTAGCTGATGAGCTTGTATTTTTCGGGAACCTGGAGCGAAACGCTCGCGACGATCGCATCAAGCTCTTTCGCGCCGACGGTTTTCTTTGCGGCGACGCGCTTAAATTCTTCAAAAACTTTCAGGGAGTCCTCGTCGGAAAGGTCGTAGCCGAGCATCTTGACCGCCGCCTGAACATCCTGGGCGGAGTCCTTTTCGTCAAGCCTGATGGCGGGCTTGTCGGAGTCGATGATCGTCATGGAGGATTTTTCATCTTTAGAGTTGTCGGCGATCCTCTTGATCTGCTTGATCGTCCTGTTGAGCTCGGTGTATTTTACGTTGCTCGAAACGTCGAAGTTGTTGCCGCAGTTTTTGAGCATTGTGGCAAAGGTCTCAAGGTCGACAAGCTCGCCGCAAACGCTGGTTCTGACGTATTCGGCGCTCTTCTTCACTGCAAGGATCGCATCCGCGCAGGCAAGGCCGTTCTTGTCGCTGCAGGAAACGCCGACGGGGATGTTGATATCCTTCGAGATCTTTTCGATGAACGAGGCGAATTCGTCCGGAAGCATCAGAGCGGCGGTGTCGCAAAAGCAAACGCTTTTTGCTCCGGCTTTGACGGCGGTTTTGAGAGCGTCGGCGATGAAATCCTCCTCCGCCCTCGTCACGTCGGACATCGAAAACTCAACGTCGGGGTATTTTGAGACGGCGTAGGAGATCGTTTTTTCGATCCATTCGAGCATCTTGGGCGCCTTTTTGTGCAGGGAATATTCCATCCCGACGGGCGACATCGGCAAGGAGATCCTGATGGAGCCCTTCGCCGCGCTGCTCAAGGAGGCAACGGCCTCGTCAATGCTTTCGATCGTGCTGCCGGCGGCGACCGAGAGCACGCTGTTTTTTACGAAAGAAGATATTGTGCGGACAAGCAAAGTATCGGTCTTGCTCTTTTTGATCTCAGGCAGCTCTATGACGTCGACATTCAGGTTTTCCAGATGCCGTGCAATTTCGATTTTTTCTTTAAAGGTAAAATTGTTGTTTGCGCACAGCGTAGAGTCTGCAATTCTGATTTTTTTCATAAATGACCTTCCTTTCCAAAACAAAACCCCGAGAAGTCCGAAGACCTCTCGGGGACGAAATCAATTTCGCGGTACCACCCCGGTTACTGCCGCAGGGCAGTCACCTCAACAAGCTCCAACAAGCTCTCTGCCATGGTAACGGGGCACGCCGTGATCGCTTACTGCTGCATTCTGCGATCCTGCTCCAAAACGAGACTGCTCAAGACACTTCCTGCCGTCTTGCACCGACCGACGGCTCTCTGAAAGGAAGAAGAAAAGAGCATAATTTCTTCACTGCATTTGGGATATTGTAGAAATAATATCACGAAAAATATCTTTTGTCAACAGTTTTTTTGATATTTTTAAAATCTGATTTTCAGGAGTGTTTTCGGTTTTTCAGATCCCGTATTTTTCCCTGATCTCCCGGGGGATCTTTTTGTCCTTGAAATAAAACTCCCGGTCGTGTTCGTTTATCTCGCGATAGACTCTGCAGGGGTTGCCGAAAGCGAGGACGTTCGATTCTATATCCTTTGTCACCACGCTGCCTGCGCCGATGACGACGTTGTCGCCGATCGTGACCCCGGGGACTATCACAACGCCGGCGCCGATCCAGCAGTTTTTGCCGATGATGACGGGGAAGTTGTACTGCATTGCGTCGGCTCTGATCTCCGGCGCCAGCGGATGCCCTGCGGTCGCGACGACCACGTTGGGCCCGAACATCGTGCAGTCGCCGACGAAGATGTGGGTGTCGTCCACGAGCGTGAGGTTAAAGTTGGCGTAGATGTTTTTGCCGAAATGGCAGTGCGCCCCGCCGAAATTTGCATGAAACGGCGGCTCGATATAACATCCCTCGCCTATCTCGGCGAACATTTCTTTTAGCATATTTTCGCGTTTTTCCTGCTGCGAAGGCCTTGTTGAATTGTAGTCGTAGAGCTTTTCAAGGCAACGAAGCTGTTCTTCCATTATCTCCGGGTCGCCGGGGAAATACAGTTCGCCTGTATGAATCCTATCTCTTTGAGCCATATTCCGTCACACTTTCGCAGTCTCTTTTTCGGTCTCTTTTTCGACTTTTTTCCCGCTGCCCATGATTTTCGCCGTAACAAACTGCGTGAATTTTTTGTAGCCCGTGAAGGTTTCAAGCAGGTCGATGACGACGGCAAAGCCCAAGGAGAGGATTATCAGCATTCCGAATATCACGAGGAAATTTCCTTTGGAATATATAAAGCTTTTGAGCAGATAGCCTCTGAGCAAGGTGTGCGAAAGGAAAATGTTCATCGAATGCTGTCCTAAATATTTCAAAACAACGTAAAGCGGTTTGATCGCAAACAAGATCGTGTACAGCCACATTATCACTACGACCGGCACGATTCCGTCGCGGAAATAGCTTACGATCCAGTCCGCCCAGTCCCTCGCGTAGAAGCAGAAGATCAGGACGGCGGTATAGATGATGAGTTTTACGAAATAGTCGATTATTCTTATGTTGATAAACCTGAAGTTCTTCAACCGCGCGAGGAGGTCTTTGTCGGCAAAAACTATTCCGAGCGACAGAGTAAACAGCCACCTGAACATATCGGGGTTTTCGAGGGTAAAAACCCCGCAAAGGACCATCGTGACCACCAGCAGCGCGACCGTGCCGAATTTTTCATAAAGCTTGTACATCAGCGGCACCGCAACGACGATGATGACCGCAAGGCTCATGTACCACCACGTTCCGATCATGGTGGGAGTTCCGAACAGCTTCGCAAGCCCCATGAAATCCACAAGAGCGTAAAAAACAGTGTTGAACGTGTTGTCGAGGGCGGCTACGTCCCCGGAATATGCGTAGCAGGAGAGGATTTTCTTATCAAATATCAACGCCGTAATGAAGCAAACGATATAAACAAACCAGAATCCGGACATGAGCGAAAAATACCTTTTTGCGACCTGCTTTCTGGAAGCAAGGTTATCGCCTGATTTTAGTTTTTTCATGCTGACGGTGATACCGTATCCGGAAAGAAAAACGAATATCGCCACACAGATCTTGAAAAATTGTGCGATAAAAACCACGCTGCTTTCGCTCAACGGTGAAAAACCGACGTCAAAGCCGGCATACCTTTCGGGCGCAAGGAAAAGATGATGGAAAAGCATCATAAGAATTGCGACGCCCTTCACGGCGTTGGTATCATCTTTTGTGAATTTGAACTTCATACGCTTTCTCCTTTTTTGTTTTTTATCGTCATCTGATTCTTTCAGAAAAACGTTGCAACTCTTTCTTTGGGTTCGGACGTCCTGACGATCTCCTCGACGTTGATGATCGGGCCTTTTCTGCCGTAAAGCTTGTTGTACTTGACGCAGATCTTGCCCTTGACGTTGAGCCATTCGCCGGTTTTGACGATCTGTGCGTTCTTGTAGCTGCAGATGATGGCGGCGTAGGTTATGTCCTCGATGCAACAGGTCATGACGTGCCTGCCGGCGGCGAAAACGTCCTTGCCCATCTTGTCGTCGTGGGCGACGATCGCCTTGAAAAGAACCGTCTTGCCGTCGTATTTTTTCATGTCCTCCATCAGATCGCGGTAGAACAGCGCATAGTCCTCGTCCTCGATCGCGATCACGTCGGCGTTGACGTCGAACGGGAGCGGATCTTCTATGTCGTCGAAATCTATCGTGCCGTCCGTGTATTCATAGATGATGTCGGCTCTCCTCGACGAGCCTCTGACGATCTTGTGGAATTCGTTGATGTCGTCGACGCCTTTCCTGACACGGTTGAAAGCGATCATCTCGCAGTTTTGCAGCTTGTCGACGACGAGCGAGCGCATGTTGGCGTTGTAGTTGAGGAAGGTCGTCGCGTCCGCGCTCATCATGCACTGATAAACCGCCCAGTTTTCGGGCAGTTTTTTCTGAAGCTCGCCGATCATCAGCATTCCGTTGTACTCAATCACGACCCTTTCGGCGTTGGCTTTCTTGCCCATGACGAGCAGATCGTCGCGGGAAAGGCTTTCAAAATCGTCGATATATTCGATCGTCACGTTGCTGCCGCTGAAGGCGGAGGGATCGTACTCCTCAATGCCCTCCTCGAAGACAAGCAGCAGCGTTTTTTCGTCGGAATTGAATCTCGGGTCGCATAAGGTTTGCTGAACAAATTGGGTTTTTCCGCTTTCAAGAAAGCCGATGAAAAGGTATACCGGTATAGTCTGCATCGTTTAACCTCTTTTCGTCAAACGCCGAACAGCTCGGCGAGTGCGTCCTCTTTCAGCTCGGAGCCGATGACGCAGATCCTGCCCGTCACGTCGGCTTCGCCGGAGCGGACGTCGTTTTCCTCGGGAACATGGTCGAAATAGATCCAGCCGTCCTCGCCCTCGACTACGCCCTTTGCCCTGAGCACGGCGCCGTATTTTTCGCGCTCGTCGAGAGCTTTAAGGCAGTTTTCGATGAACTCCTTGCTGAATTTCTTCGCCGTTTCCCTGCCCCAGCTGATGAACACGTCGTCGGCATGGTGGTGGTGATCGTGATCGTGCTCATGGTCGTGATCGTGCTCATGATCGTGGTCGTGGTGATGGTGTTCATGTTCATGCTCATGATCGTGGTCGTGGTGATGATGTTCGTGGTCATGCTCGTGCTCGTGGTCATGGTGATGACCGTGACAGATCGGGCAATAGTCGTCCTCGATAAGATCCTCGGCGTCGAAGCCGACTTCGATGGCCTCAAGGATCTTTTTGCCGTCGAGGATGTCCCAATCGGTGGTGACGATGACCGCGTCGGGGTTGAGAGACCTGACGATCTCAACGGCGGAGCCTACTTTTTCGTTGGTTATTTTGCCTGTCCTGCTGAGGACAACGGTTTTCGCCGCCTTGATCTGGTCGTTGAAGAATTCGCCGAAGTTTTTGGAATACATCTTGCATTTCTGTGCGTCAACGACAGCCGTCACGCAATTTACCTGAACGTCGGGCGATCCGACTTCGAGGACGGATTTGATGACGTCGCTGAGTTTTCCGACGCCGGAAGGCTCGATAATGATCCTGTCGGGAGAAAACTGCGCGATGACCTTTTTGAGCGCTTCCCTGAAGTCGCCGACAAGGCTGCAGCAGATGCAACCGGAATTCATCTCGGTGATCTCTATGCCCGCGTCGCTGAGGAATTTGCCGTCGATGCCTATCTCGCCGAACTCGTTTTCGATCAGGACGATCTTCTCGCCGGCGTAGGCTTCGTTGATGAGTTTTTTGATGAGAGTTGTTTTTCCGGCTCCGAGGAAGCCTGAGAATATGTCAATTTTTGTCATTGTAAAGTACCTCTTGAGTTATTGGATATTTCCGGGGGGATTTGCGTCGATCCTGTAGATGCTCTGCTTTTCGATGTCCATTTCGGCGATGATGATCGGTGGGATCCCGGCGTTGACGGACACGTTTGAAACAACAGACCGCGCGAACGGGAACAGCGCTTTGTACGCCTCGACATGGAGCTTTTCCTTCGCAACGGTCGGATCGGTGACGTCGAAATCGCCGAAGATCGTCATGTTCACCCCGAACACTTCCGGTTTTTCCCTGTCGCCGACTTTCACGTCGAGCTGGGCAATACATTTCTTCGAGTCGGCGGTGTACCTCACGTTGAAGGAATAAGTCGTCTGGAGCGAGAGCCTTGTACCGTTTTCGGCTTTGTTTACAAAGTTAAGCTCGGTAACCTTGTAGCCGTTCATTTTGAGTGCAGACATATAAAAATCTCCTGTTGTTTTAATGTTTTACAAGCCTGATGACAAGCTCAACCAGGTGCCGGCAAAAGTCAAACAGCACCTTGAACCATGAGCCGATCTTGTAGACGGGAGTGGCGGAGTCAACAAGCGGCGTGATTGATCTCGTTTGCCTGTCGTACTGCAGGAACTGCGGATATTTTGCGCTGTCGAACACGGTGGGCTGTTCATCGGATGTGAGGAGGAAAGCGAAAAGATCGAGCATATCGTTGCCTATATCGCTGTGCGCCATATCCCTGACAAACCATGTGTTTTCCGGATACCAGCAGGTCGAAGCGTCGATAACCTTGTCGGGAGAGATGAAATTCTTTTCGGGGAATTTTTTCTGGACGTAATCATCTCCGAGCGATTCGTTGATCTTCGCGCAGGTCGCGCCCAGGGAGGTGTATCTTGTGTCGATGACGAGGTCGGACTGGAAGTCGGCGACGGTCATGAGCGGGATGATCTGCATATTGTATTTCGAGACAACACTGAGGTTGCCGCCGTTTTCCCTGATGCCGTCGAGGATCTCTTTGGCGTGCGCCTGAACGTTGTAGTGATAATCGTCAATGATGGAGATAAGGTTTTTGTATTCCTGCTCCCTGCCCTCGAAAACGTGCTTTTTTGCGTCGAGGAAGCATTCGTCCGGGCAAAGAGTCCACACGCCGGATGATGAAGCGAGAGTCGGGACGAGAACTTCTTCGTAAATCTCCTGCTCATAAGTCATCAAAAACGCTTCAAGCGCTTCGACGGTGTAATAGAGCGCGTAAGATTTGTCAAGGATCTTCACGAGATCAACGACGAGATCCCTGTAGTCGAACGTGGGCAGAATGTTGTCAAGATACTGGGTAAGATATTCGCCGTGGAGGTCGACCTTGCCTGACATCGGAAGCCCGCAGCAGGATGCGCCCAGGCAGCCGTTGGAATGGAGAACAACGGACGAAATGTCGCCGTAGCCGAAGGTTTTGAGGTAGGTCAGGAACATCGGGCCGCCCATGCTGAAGGCGACTACGTTGACTTTCTCGGAGCCGGTCTGCTCCTTGACGTTCTTGATGTAGGCGTTGAGCTGTTTGCAACCTCAAACGGCGAAATGCGCCAGTCGAACGAGAAATAATATCCCCTGACGGCGGCCTTCAGCAGCGGCACGGTGTTGTCGTAGTCGATGCCGGTGTTCGCCTTCACATTGCCGTCCTTGTCGCAGCCGAAGTCGGCAAAAACTTCCTTACAGCCTTCGACGAAAGCTCTGCCTACAGCCGTTTTCCCGGATTTGGACGTGGCGAAGGATGCAAGAAAGCTCTTTGGCATTCCCGCGATCGCCCTTGCGATCGTCTGGGCAGTTGGCGGGAAAATGGTGTCCTTTGAGCCGTCCTCGTTGAAACGGTAGATGTCACTGGACGCAATCCCGTCGACGTACACGATCGGGTAAGCTTCCCTCGCCAGAGCGCTGAAAGTTCCTGCGCCGATCATGACGCTCAAAAGCGTCACCACAGCCATGATCAGGCTTAATATTTTTAAGTTTTTGGTTTTCATAGTATGACCTCCCGGGATAACATACCTCAATTATATAACAATCGCGCCGATTTTTCAATAGCAAATACCGCGCATTTGCTGCCAAAAAAGATATTTTGTTGCCGTCGCGGACAGCATGAAAGCAAAACACGGCGCACATACGACAAAAGCGCCCGACCTTCGCCGAACGCTTCTGCCTGATTATGAAAATGAAAAAGGTTTGGGTGAGATCCCTCTCCCTTCTTCAAGATAACAATTATTCCTTAAAAAAAGCTTAAAACATACTTAAATTTTTTCTTTTTTTGCGCAACAGATCGAGAATTTCTTCTTCGTAAGCAGCTGTAACGGCGCGGCGGTCGAACTCTTTTTCGACCTTTTCCCTGCCGAGGAGTCCCATTTTCACCTTTTTGTCATACGGGAGCGAAATAAACTTTTCGATCGCTTCGGTAAGCTTTTCGCTGTTGCTCGCTTCAAAAAGTATTCCCGTGTTACCGTCCTCGACGGCTTCGCGGCAGCCGGAAATATCGCTCGCGATCACGGGCCTGCCCGTTGCGGCGGCTTCAAGGCAGACGTTTGAAAGCCCCTCATGATGCGACGGCACAACTGCCGCCCACGACTCCCCGTAAACGCCGCGCATATCGTCGACGTAGCCCAAAAACTCCACAGTCTTTTCCGACTGCGCTTTTTCCACCGCCGCCCTGCAGCTCTCAGACTCGAATTCTCCGGCGACGACAAACTGCGCTTCGGGGTGCTTTGCTTTTATCTCCCCGGCGGCGCGAAGAAGCTCGTGGATCCCCTTGTCCTCGACTATTCTGCCGGCGAAAAGGAACCTCATTTTCCCGCCCTTGTCGGGATAGTCGCGGCGGCAGAAATGATCGGTATTCACCCCGGAGCCGTTTAGCCTTTTACACTTTGAGCTGTCGAGACCGAGGCGCGAAAACAGCCCGAAGATCTCCTCGTTCTGGAAGAAAACGCGGGTGGCTTTTTTAAGGCTTGAAAGGTACGCCCGAATCAGGATCGACCTTTGCGCTCCGCCCTTCTCGCAGGGAGTTCCCAGCCCTGCGACGTTGACGATGCAGGGTATTTTTTTCCTCCTGCAGATCGGCGGAACATAGACGTTCGGTTTTGCGGTAAAGGTCAGAACAACGTCGGGCTTTACTTCATCAATGATTTTTGAATAATGTCCGATCAGCCCGAGCTCTTTGAAGACGTTTTTTCCGTGCCTTGAGAGCGCAGTGGTTTTCATCGTACAGCCCATTTTTTCAAAATCGTCATAATGGAGCTCGTGCGGCACTGCGAGCGTCACCGAATGGTTTTCCAGAAAACGCCCGATTAGCTCCCTTCGGAACATATAAGTTCCAAGGCAGCTGTTTGAAATGATCAGTATTTTCATCTTTCGCTCCTCGTTTTGTCCAGCGGCCCTTCCTTTATGCCGCCGTCGTGTTCGACGCCCGATCTTGAAAAAACCGTTTTGAAGCTTTTGAAAAATATCGCGGCGTCGCCCGAAAAAGTCACGTTTTCGACGTATTTCAGGTCATATTCAAATCTTTTTTCCCAGCTCTCGGCGCTGTTCCTGCCGTTGATCTGGGCGAGCCCGGTGATCCCGGGGCGAACGGCGTGCCTTTTGCGCTCCCGGACGGTGTAGAACGCAAGATACTCTTTCAAAAGCGGTCTTGGGCCGACAAAACTCATTTCGCCGCGAAGGACGTTGAAAACTTCCGGTATCTCGTCGAGCGAAGTCGAGCGCAGAAATCTGCCGAGCTTTGTGACACGTTTTTCATCATCATACAGTTCGCCGTTTTCGTCTCTATCCTGCGTCATCGTGCGAAATTTCAGGATCTTAAAAACCTTCTCATCTTTTCCCGCGCGCTCCTGGCGGAAGATCACGGGCGAGCCGAGGTCGAGCTTCACCACGATCGCAACGATCGCATAGAGCCAACAAAAAGCGGTCAGCAAAAAGCAAGCCAAAACAACGTCGAGCGCTCTTTTGACATATTTTTCGTAAATTGTGCCGGATCGTCTTTTTTTCATCCTGACCGTCCTCTGATGCGTTTTCGGCGCATTTCCTTTGTGCTTTATTCTAATTATAATACTTTTTCGGGCTTTGTCAACCGAGGCGGTGCAACCTACTCTCACGACGGCGTTGTTCACAATGCGCCTTAGTCGCTTTTTTCACGTTTTCGGACATTATTCTTTTTTTGGCGCATATATTCTATCGGAGGTGGAAGCGTGAAAGTATTAATTTTGACAAAGAAAAAAATCGCCGTCCTGTCCGCCGTTCTGGCGCTCATCGTTGCGCTCGGGGCGGTTTCGGCGAAAATAGCGAGCGTTGCAACCGTTTCCCAAAGCAGGCTCGTCCCCATCTACAAGGTGAAAACGGACGAAAAGAAGATCGCCATCAGCTTCGACGCGGCGTGGGGAAACGAGGACACCCAAAAGCTCATCGACATCATGGAAAAATACTCGGTCAAAGCGACGTTTTTCGTCGTCGGCGAATGGGTCGACAAATACCCCGAGAGCGTTAAAGCTCTTGCCGAAGCGGGGCACAGCATTCAAAATCACTCCGACACTCACCCCCACCTGACGCAGATCGGAAAGCAGGAGCTTGTCGGACAGATCGAAAACTGCAGCGACAAGGTCGAAAAGCTCACCGGCATAAGGCCGACTCTCCTGCGAGCGCCCTACGGCGACTACAACAACACCGTCATCGAAACGATAAGCGAGCTGAAAATGTACGCTATCCAGTGGGACGTCGATTCGCTCGATTGGAAAGACTATGACGCGCAAACGATCTACAACAGGGTCGTCTCAAAGGTCGGGTGCGGCTCGATCGTGCTGTTCCACAACGCCGCGCTCCACACGCCCGAGGCTCTGCCGATGATAATCGAAAAACTCAAGAGCGAAGGTTATGAGTTCGTAAAGATCACGGATCTGATTTATAAAGACAACTACGTCATCGACAACTCCGGAATGCAGATCCAAAACAAATAAGAAAGCCGCATTTTGCCTTTTTTTGGCAGAATGCGGTTTTGAATTTAAATATAAACCGGCTGGAGCTGTCGGTTTTCAAGGGCGGAATCCATCGCTTTTTTGATCAGCGAAAAATCAGCCACGATCGAATTCGGTTTGTTTTCGCTGTCGTCCTGCCGCATCGGCACAAAGAAGATGTTCTTGTAGTTCATCAACTGGCCGATGTTTTTTGCGCTGGACGAAAGCGCGTCGTTCGTCGAAACGGCGATCACGACCGGGCGGCCGTTCCGAAGGTGCGCCTTCGCCGCAAGGGTGACGGGCGAATCCGTGATCCCGTTGGCGAGCTTCGCGAGAGTGTTGCCCGTGCAAGGCGCGATGATCAGCACGTCGAGCAGTTTTTTCGGCCCGATCGGTTCCGCCGCGCCGATGGTGTGGATCACTGCGTTGCCCGTGATCTGCTCGATATGTTCGACAAATTTCGAGGATTCTCCGAACCTTGTGTCCGTCGAATAGGACGCGAAGCTCATGATCGGCAAAACGTCAACGCTTTCGTCTTGGCTCAAAGCTTCGATCTGGGCGATCGCCGCCGAAAAAGTGCAAAACGATCCGCACATTGCAAATCCGACTTTCAGTTTTTCCATGATTTTCCCTCCTCAACGTTTTTTTCGATCAGTTTTTCCACTGCCTTTGCCATAAATATTCCCGCCGATTCGGGCGCCGCCTTCGACGGCAGCGACGGCAGGATCTCATATTCTAAACCCATTTCCTCTGCTTTTTGAAAATCCACGCCGTACGGTTTTGAGGCGATCTCAAGGATCTTGCCGCCATCGTCGAGCGTTTTCAGGATATGCTCGTCGACAACTTTTGCGGCGACGGTATTGATCAGATAGTCGTATCTCCCGCCGGGCGTTTCGAGGTAGGAGAAGCAACTCACTCCCTTTCGACGAAGCTCCGCTCTGTATTCTTCTCTCCTCGCGAGAACGTCGACCGCAGCGCCGTTTGAGCGAAGCGTTTCGAGAATTGCTTTTCCCGTCCTGCCGTAGCCCGACAGGAGGATCCTCGTCTCGCAAAGGAGTTTTTTCCCATCGTTCAGGATATAACCCAGCACGCCCTGCGCCGTGGCTCGGGAGTTCAATAGCGCAAGCTCGCCGCTTTCGTAAACGTCGAAACAGCAGATATTTCTCCCCTTCAGCTCTTTTTCAAGCTCACCGTTTTTTGTCAGAAATCCGAAAACCGCACAGTTTTCCCGAAGCATTTCGGCGAATTCGGAGTAAGAGACCCCGGTTGATCTGATCTTCCCGCCGTCCTCGCTCGGGATCGGTAAAACGACTGCGTCCGCAGACGAAAAATCGTCCTTGTCTTTCATCAGCCGGCAGGAATATCCCCTGTCGGAAAAGTATTTTGAAACATAAAGCTGCCTGTCGTCGGACACAACAACAATTATATTTTTCATCTCATCACCTACACCTATGACCATACTATTCCGAAGGGGACATTTAGTGACTTGAATGAACGGTTTAAAATTCGGGACAAAGTGAAACGATTGTGTTGAAATTAACTTTAAATTATGGTATAATGGTTCAGAAATACATTATTTTTCCCGGGAGGGTGTTTATGGCTTTTATAAGAGATCCGAGAGAGGAAAGAACAGGCTATCAGGAAAGCTCATTTCCTGCCGAAAGTTACGACAACATGTGCGACTTCATCATGGTTTACGGGGTCGACTCTACGATTTGCGAGAGGATCCGCTGGTATCAAGACCACGGATACATCGTCCATACCATGGTGGGCATTGCGTGGGGGTCGTATCTTGACTACCTTGACGGCGAGTGGGACGGAATAAACCACTGGGATGAAGCCCAGGTCGAGCGCAGCGGCAAGCAGCTGCTTCACCACCCCAAAATGCCTTACATGGTGCCGACTGTATCTTTTGCAAACTATCTGACCGAAAAGCTCAAGCTCGTCGTGGACGCCGGAGTTGAAGCCATCCACGTTGAAGAGCCCGAATTCTGGGACAGAGCAGGTTATTCCGAGGCTTTCAAGAGAGAATACAAAATGTTCTATCGCGAGGATTGGGTCGCTCCGCACGAAAGCGTTGATGCAAAATACAAATGCTCAAAGCTCAAGGCATATCTTTACACAAGGACTATCGACAGGGTCTCCGCAGACCTGAAAGAATATGCAAAGCTCAAATACAACCGCGACCTTCGCTTCTACGTCCCGACTCACAGCCTTATCAACTACACCATGTGGAAGATGGTCAGCCCCGAAGGCAAGCTCGCCGATCTGCCCTACGTTGACGGATGCATTGCCCAGGTCTGGACAGGTACTTCAAGGGTCAAAAACTGGTTCGACGGCGAAATAAAAGAGCGCACTTTTGAAACGGCTTACCTTGAATACGGCGTGATGCAGGAGCTTGTAAAAGGCACCGGCAGAAAAATGTGGTTCCTCCACGATCCGATCGAAGACAACCCCGGTTTTGACTGGGAAGACTACAGAAGGAACTACATCTGCACCGTGGTCGCGTCCCTTATGCACCCGAAGGTCAACACATACGAGATCTGCCCGTGGCCAAACAGGATTTTTGAAGACGAATATCCAAAGGATTCACCCGACAAGGAGAGAATCCCCGAAGATTACAGGACGATACTCAACAACACCTTCAACACGCTCGGAACTCTTGAACTCGGCGAAAGCTCCGGGCTTCGAGTCGGCGTTCTGACGGGCGACTGCCAGCTTTACCAGAGGGATTACCCCGACTCATGCTTCCCCGAGGAAGATGAGCAATTTGATCCGAGCCTGAAAGATTTTGCGTCGATAGTGAAAAACGTCCTCTTCACCGGCAAGGCGAAAACAGACAAGGTGCGACTTCAGTTTGCTTCCAGCTACGTTTTTCCCGGATTCTTCTCGCTGGCGCTACCGTTGCTGAAATACGGCGTGCCGGTCAGACCCGTTCTGCTTGACAACGCCAGAAGATATGCCGGCTATCTCAACGATTACGACGTGCTCATCCTAAGCTACGAATTTATGAAACCCGAATACCCCGACATCAACGCCACCCTCGCAGAATGGGTGAAACAGGGCGGAACGGTCATCTACGTCGGCGACGGCTGGGATCCGTTCAACAACATCACAAGCTGGTGGACGGGAAAATACAAAAACCCCGCGCAACATCTTTTTGAAATGCTCGGCATCGAGCCGAAAAAAGAAAAAGAGATCTTCAAATGTCTCAAAGGCACTGCCGCAGTATGGAACCATGATCCTTGCAAAATCTGCTATTCAAAGGAGAACGCCGATGAATTCCGCGAATTCTTCCTCGACGTCATCGGCGACAAAAAGAACGAGGTCGAATTTAAAAACAATTTTGTCGTCGAGCGCGATCCTTACATAGTTGCCGCTGTCATGGACGAAAGCATTGACGACAAACCTGTCTCAGTCAAAGGATCGTTCGTCGATATGTTCTCCCCCGCCTTTGATCTCGTTGAGGAAGTTACGCTTTATCCCAACGACAGGTGTATGCTCCTCGACCTTTCAAAAGTGAAAGACGAGCTTGCGATCCTCGGAACGTCCGTCAGGGTCTTCTCGCTTGAAAGAGACGGCGACAGGATTGTCTTGGAATTCTATGGCGCAGGCGAGCTCAAAGCCAACGTCCGGATCAAAGTTCCTTTTGAAGTTTCGACCGCCGCCGTTGACGGCGAAAAAGTGAGCTGCGTATACGATGAAAAGAGCAAAACGGCGCTCGTCTCCTTCGACTCCGTTGCAAAACGCAGAAAACTTGTTCTCACCTGACCCCCAAACCGTGCAACGGGCGAAATAATAAATCACAAAATACAGGAGGCTTAAAATGGCTTTTATCAGAGACCCGAAAGAAGAACGCACCGGCTATCAGATCGGCGATTTCACCGTCGACAGCGTTGACAACAAATGCGATTTTGTCATGGTTTACAGGATCGATCCCACCACCGTTGACAGGATCAAATGGTATATCGACCACAACTATATCGTCCACAGCATGGTGGGCATTTCTTGGGGACGGTATCTTGACTACCTTGAGGGCGAATGGGACGGACGCGAGCACTGGGATGAAGCCCAGACAGACCGTTACGGCAATCAGATCCTTCACAACCCCAAAGTTCCTTATATGGTCCCGACGATCTCCTTTGCAAATTACCTGACCGAAAAGCTGAAGATCGTCATCGACGCAGGCGTTGAGGCGATCCACGTCGAAGAGCCCGAATTCTGGGACAGAGCAGGTTATTCCGAAGCTTTCAAGAGGGAATACAAAATGTTCTACCACGAGGACTGGGTCGCCCCGCACGAAAGCGTTGACGCAAAATACAAGTGCTCAAAGCTCAAGGCTTACCTTTACGCGAGAACCATCGACAGGGTTTCCGTGGGGCTCAAGGAATATGCAAAGCTCAAATACGGCCGCGACCTTCGCTTCTACGTCCCGACCCACAGCCTTATCAACTACACCATGTGGAAGATCGTCAGCCCCGAAGGAAAGCTTGCCGACCTCAACTACGTTGACGGATGCATCGCGCAGGTCTGGACGGGAACGTCGAGGACAAAAAACTGGTTTGACGGCGAGCTGAAAGAACGCACTTTCGAGACGGCTTACCTCGAATACGGCGTGATGCAGGAGCTTGTCAAGGGAACAGGCAGAAAAATGTGGTTCCTCCACGATCCCATCGAGGACAATCCCAACTTCGACTGGAACGACTATCGCACGAACTACATCTGCACGGTCGTCGCTTCTTTAATGCACCCGAAGGTCAACACATATGAAATATGTCCCTGGCCAAACAGAGTTTTTGAGGTAGAATACCCGCAGGGCTCCCCCAACAGCGAGAGAATCCCCTCCGACTATCGCACGATCCTCAACAACACCTTCAACACGCTCGGAACTCTTGAACTCGGCGAAAGCTCCGGGCTTCGCATCGGCGTTCTCACGGGCGACTGCCAGCTTTATCAGAGGGAATACCCCGACTCATGTTTCTCGGATGAAAAAGAAGAATTTGTCGGAACCGTTGCAACAGACGATTCGACGCTGGAATCTCAAATAAAAGACCGTCTTTTCAAGGGCGAGGACGCAAACAACGAGCTTCGCTACAAATACGCTCAAAGTGCCGCTTTCCCCGGATTTTTCTCGCTCGCTTTTCCGCTGTTCAAATACGGCGTACCGGTCAGACCCGTACTGCTTGACAACGTCAGAAGATATACGGGTTACCTCAACGACTACGACGTGCTCATCCTCAGCTACGAATTCATGAAGCCCGATTATCCGGACATCAACGCCGCTCTCGCAGAGTGGGTGAAACAGGGCGGCACGCTCATCTACGTCGGCGACGGACAGGATCCGTTCAACAAGATAAACAGTTGGTGGACGGGAAAATACGAAACCCCCTCGGAACACCTTTTTGAAATGCTCGGGATTGAGCCGAAAAATGAAAAAGAGGTCTTCAGATGCCTCAAAGGCACCGCCGCCGTGTGGAACACCGATCCATGCGTATTCTCCTACTCGAAGGAAAACGCCGAGAGCTTCCGCAAATTCTTCCTTGACGTCATCGGCGACAAGAAGAATGAAGTCGAATTCAAGAACAACATCGTCGTCGAGCGCGACAGATATATCGTTGCCGCCGTCATGGACGAAAGCATCAACGAGGATCCTCTCGCGTTCAAAGGCTTGTTCGTTGATATGTTCTCCCCCGCTTTTGATGTTATCGAAGAAAAAACTCTTTACCCGAACGACAAATGTATGCTCCTCGACCTTTCTAAGGTAAAAGAAGAGCTTGCAGTCCTCGGCACGTCTGTCAGGATCTTCTCGCTTGAAAACCGTGGTGAGAGCATTGCGGCCGATTTCTACGGCGCTTCCGATCTTAAAGCAAACATCAGGATCAAAGTCCCGTTCGAGATCACGAGCGCAACGATAGACGGCGAAAAAGCAGAGTTCAAATATGACAAAAAGAGTAAGAGCGTTCTTGTGTCTTTCGATTCTGTTCCGAAAGACAGACAGCTTATTCTTAAATAATACGTTATCATTAAATAGCCGGCGTAAAGTCGGCTATTGTTTCAGGTGAAATCATGAACGAGAAGCTTTACAACGAAATCCTGAAGGCGGAAAACTATTCCGACTACTGCAACAGCTATAGCCCGTTCCTGTCATCTATCGGTTTACAGGTTTCGGAAGGCATAAACGGCGTGGGCGACTTTTATCTCCACTACAACAGGGTCACGAGAAGGATATTCAAAAATGCGATCGCCTTTGACAAGCCCATGAACAAAGACCTTTCCGATATTACAAGAATCGTTTTCGGCGACGGCGAAACGAGCCCTGCGTTTTACAAAAGCGACGCTTTCCTCTTTGAGAGCAGGCTCGACAATGTCGGGCTTTTCCCCGAAAAAGGCGAAAAAACTATCGAGCTGCCCGACGTTGTTTTGGGCGACACCGTCTTCTTTTCGGGTTATTCCGAAAACGGTGACGAGAGAGACCCGGACAAATACGTCCCCTACAAATGCGGCGTAAAAATCATCAGCGGAAAATATGACGACCGAGTTATCACCCCGGAAAACGGGCTTATCAGGTTTGCCGCCGTTTTTGCAGCTCTCGATATCGACGACGAAATGCTTAACGGTATCCTCGACGTTTGCCCCGACAGCGTCGAAGACGCCGAATTTATCGGCAAAGCTCTGTTAAACGCTCAGCTGAAGGATTTTGACGCGGAATTTCGACCGGAAGACTATCCGCTGATCGCAAAGTCGGTCAGAGGGCTGATTTTCAACACTGCGGCATGCCCAGGCAAGCTCAAAAACCATCTGACGTCGTTCCCCAACCGCGGCGGATACCCGGCGCAGTTTATCTGGGACACGTTCTTCCACAACCTTGCCTTTGAGGAAATGTCCGTAAGCACTGCAAAAGAATTCCTTTTGCAGATGATCGAAAATCAGCGTCCCGACGGAAAATATCCGCAATTCATCTGCTCCACCTGGGACAGACCTCACGAGGCGCAGCCTGCGCTTGCGGGAGCAATGGCAAGGAGGATAATCCAAAAGCGAAGCGACAAAGAGTTTGAGCAGACCGTTCTCGATTCGCTTATAAAGAACAACAATTGGTGGCTGACCCAAAGGATGACTGATCATGGAGTCATATATGCCGTCAGCGGTTTTGAAACAGGGCAGGACAATTCCCCGAGATTCGACAAAGGCCCTACGCTTGCGGCCGACATGAACGGCTACCTTCTCGATCAGATGAAATTCACTTCACAGCTTGCCGAAAAGCTCTCGCAACACGATCGAGCCGAGTTCTGGAAGGCGAAAGCGGATCTGCTTGAAAAGAATATGATGGCGCACCTTTATGACGCCGACAGTAACCTGTTTTTTGACGTCAGCGTCCGGACGGGCGAGAAAATCAGGATCGTTTCGCCGTCGTCGTTTATTCCGCTGTGGGCAAAGATCGGTCTTGAGCCCGAAAAAGCGAAAGATATGATCGAAAAATACCTTATAAACGAAGAATATCTTTTTTCAAAATACCCCTTCCCCTCTGTCGCCTACAACGAAGGATGCTATTCTTCGCATGATTGGTGGAGAGGTCCCGTCTGGATCTCGATGGCATATTTTATGCTTGAAATATTGAAAGATTACGAGTATAATGAAGAGTACATACAGGCGGTCAAAAGGCTGCACAAGATGATCGGCGACGACGCAAAAATGAGCGAGCTGTTTGACTCGCAAAGCGGCAAAGGGCTCGGATTTGCTCCTCAGGGCTGGACCTGCGCCGTGTTTATCGAGCTATGTAGAATTTCAGGAGAAGAATAAGGAGGTAATTGCATGTCAAAATTTGCTGCATTTTTTATGTGTCTGATCGAACTGGTCTACACCTTTTTTTCGGGAGGATCGGCAAACCTTTCGGGCAGGAGCGAGGTGCTCGATGCCTACAAAAACATGGACGAGATCACTGCGACGAAATACATCGGAAAAGTCAGCGATTACGTCTGGAACGCAAACGATGAGTTCAACATCAACGACACTGTTACCGTCAAAAAGGAAAAAGGCAAAGATTTTGTCGTCCTCAGCATCTCCGACGTACATTTTGCCGACTATGAGGCGAAGAAAGTTGCTGAATCCATGCACGAGATCTCGACCATAAAACACCTCGTCAGGACGGTAAAACCCGACCTTATCCTTCTCCTGGGCGACATAGTCTGCAAAAGCTCCACCGTTCATTCCATCAGAAGGATCACCGATCTTTTTGAAAGCTTCGGAGTGCCGTGGGCTCCGATCTTCGGCAACCACGACGACGAGGGCAACTGCGACCTGAACTACCTTGCGGACGTCATGATGAGCGGAAAACACTGCCTCATGCAAAAGGGCGACCCGTCCATGGGAGTGGGCAACTACATCGTCAACGTCGCTGAAGACAACGGCGACGGAACCGAAAAAATCGTTGAATCGTTCATATTCATGGATTCCCACAAAGGTACGGTTTACGACAACCAGATCGAATGGTACAGATGGGCTGCCAACGGCATCAACGCTTGCACGAACGGCGAGGCGGAGATCTCTCTCGTCGAGCATATTCCTCTGCCCGAATACCAGTACGCCATCGACTCTCTTGAAGTCAACAGCAAAACGGGCGTGATCAAAGGCGACGGCGCCTACGGCGAAGTCCACGAAGAGATCGCCTGCCACAGGACTTACCCCGAGCGCGAAGTTGTACAGCACGGCGTTTTCGACGCGGTTAAGGCGACAGACACGAAATACGTTTTCTGCGGCCACGACCACCTCAACAATTTCTCCGTTATGTATGACGGAGTTCGGTTGACTTACAACACAAAATGCGGAAACAACTCCGGCATGAGATTTACCCAAAACGGCGGAACCGTTATCGCTCTTGACGGCGAGGGTATCAAATCTATTACCCAGAAATCCCACGTTCTTTCTGTTTGGTTTAATTATTATAAAGTCAATACGAAGAAGTGAAACCAAATAGCTGAACATCAGTTAAGCCACCGGATAATGACCGGTGGCTTAAAGTTTTCTTGTTGGTTTTTTTCCCGAGATGGATCATTCCTGAAAGTTTGCAATATTGATCAGCAATCCCAGGTCATTGGAGTCAAGGTATTTGTCGCCCGACAGGTCTATTGCCTTTGAAAATGCCGCATCGTCCGGCTCGGTAAAGGTGTTGATGTATTCGCCCGCTACGGCGATGTCGAACGAATCAACGTATCCGTCGCCCGTAACGTCGCCGCCGACAACAGCTTTGAAGGAAGCGATCGTTTCGTTTTTGAAAGACTTCACAGTTATGAGCGATCCCGTTGCGACAATGTTGCCGGAAACTTCAACCAGACAGCCTGCCAGGTTGAAGAAATCGCCGAGATATTCCGTGCCCTGAGGGATGTTTATGATAAGACTCGAAGCGTTGTCGACTATCAAACCCGCGTCGTCCCTGAGGAAAAATTCCGGCTCGAGGGAGGGCAGGATATTCGTTTCAATTATCTCGCCGCAAACGGTGCATTTTTTGACCTGCGTTCCATCCGAAGTATACGTCGCCGGAACAACGACTTCAACAACACTCGTGTGTCCCGTCGCTTCAACGTAATCAACGGCATAGCTTTCTTCACAACGAGAGCAATCGTATGAAGTGTATCCCTTTTTCGTGCATGTGGGCGCAACGACACTTTTAACGAAGTCATGGCCGAGGGCATTGATGACTTCCCTTTGCCGGATGACCTCTCCGCAACTCGCGCAGTGGCAGCCGTCTGTCAGCCCCGGCTGAGTGCAGGTCGCTTCATATCCTTCGTCCGTCACGGGATCGTGCGACGCTTTCACGACGTCGGAAATATAGTATTTTCCGCAATCAGTGCAGACGTTGAAAGAGTACCCATCCTGCGAACACGTTTTCGGCACGGTGGTCGAGGTATACGAATGCTCTTCGCCGAAGTCATGGCCGATCAGGTATTTGTTGACAAAGCTGTCGAACACAGTCACCGAGTAAGCCGACATGATCGGATCCTTAGCCAGATTATGACTTGAATTGAACGTCAGAAGCTGGTAATCAACGCCGTTTTTTTCAAAAGCGTCCGCAAGCAACAGCGCCTGCGAGTAGTCGATCATAGTGTCCCTGCTTCCATGGCATATCACCGTCGGTACTGTATCGCCGTCGATATAGTGAAGCGGCGAAATCGCCTTCAATATTCCGGCATTCTCCTGCTGCGAGGCAGCGTCTGTGATCGATACGCCGGTCAACCATGTGAACAGTGCTCCCATATTCTCTTCGCCGAGATAGGAATCCCAATATATGGGGTCTGAAAGATCCGACGGGCCTGCCTGATCAAAAACGCAAACAGGTTCGATCGCGGACACATTTTTGCGCGAATATGCATAGAGCATCGAAAGGTGCGCGCCCGCAGAGATGCCGGACAACATCAGCTTTTCGGCGTTCAAACCGTATGATGAGCAAATTTCCTTAAGCTTTTTGACGGAAGCCTGGACGTCGTCAAGAAGATCCGAGCAAACAGTGTTCTCGTCGATGAAACGGTAAAGGATCGCCGCTGTCACAACGCCGTGCTTCATGCAATCTTCCTTTGCCGTCACGCTAAGCGCTGAATTCGTGCCGGAAATCCATGATCCGCCGTGAATATACACCACGACCGAACAGTTGCCGACAATGTTGTCGGGGATATACACGTCCATGACGTTACGTTTGTTCTCGCCGTAGCTGACGTTGCTGAGGGATATTACGTTTTCCTCGCCGACTTCGTTCGATTCGCCAAGACAGTATTTGCAGCCGGTCATCTCTCCCAGGTGGACAAGCGATTCTTTCGCCTGGGATAACTTCTGGTAAGCTTTTTTGATGCGATAGCTTGAGGGGACATTACTTGCGATAACCTTGGCGGCTTCGCTGAGCGCATTTTTGAACGTCGTCCACGAAAGATCATCCCAACAGGTACTCCTGTAAAAGGAGCATTCGTTGAAGAGATCCGAAAGGTCGCTCTTGGTAATGTCCGATCCGTCATCGTAAGCCGAAGCGCCGTTGTCGAAAACAGCGCTCGATCCGATCGCAAAAGAAGGTATCAAAGACGTAAAAACAACAAGAGCCATGAATAAGCCGAATATGCGAAAGACGGTTTTTTTCACGGACAATACCTCCTTAATAACAGTTTATATTGCAAATCAGAATCACAACATTATATTATAACATGGTGTTTTCAACAATGCAATATCATAGCTGATATTTTGTGAAAACAAAAAAATGCAAGCCCCATAGCGGAGCTTGCATAATAGCTTTTCGGTTTGATCAACCTTTTTCGACGAAGAGAAGCACGAACGTAGTTGCAATAGCGAGAACAAAGAAGAGGATAGCAACATACTTTGTCATCTTTTCAAGTTTAGCTTCGATCGTACGTCCTTTGTTCTTTCCGAAGAACGTGTCGGCGCCGCCGGAAATAGCTCCCGACAAACCTGCGGACTTGCTCTCCTGAAGAAGAACGACAATAATAAGGAATATCGCGGCGGCAAGAAGAACTCCGCCAAGCACCCAAAAGTACCAACTCATAACAATACCTCCGATTGTCAATCATGCAGTCATTTTTTCATGGAAAAAATTGTACTGAATTATTCTTATATTTATTCTAAAAATACTACAGGCGAAACGCCGTTGCGTTTGCGGCAGATCGCTCGAAGCCGAAAGTTGCGGAGAAGTCCGCACTTTTGGCATACATAGTATCAAAATCCGATTATTTCATCATGCTGGCAACTTCAGCAGCGAAATCGTCTTCCTTCTTCTCGATGCCTTCGCCCTTTGCGAAGCGGACAAAGCTCTTGACTTTGATGTCGGCGCCGATCTGTTTTGCAACGTTTTCAACGTACTTGCCAACGGAGATGTCGCCGTCTTTTACGAAAGCCTGTTCAACAAGGCAAACTTCCTTAAAGAACTTGTTGATCTTGCCGGCGATGATGTTTTCGAGAACTTTTTCGGGCTTGTTGGCCATCTTGGGATCGGCTTTGATCTGAGCCATCTGGATGCCTTTTTCGTGCTCGATAACTTCTTCGGGAACGCATTTCGGGCAAACGTACTGGGGAGTCATGGCTGCAACCTGCATTGCAACGTCTTTACCCATAACTTTGAACTCGTCTTTAGATGCAGTTGCGTCGTCTGTATCGAAAGCAACGAGAACGCCTACGGAGCCGCCTGCGTGGATATAAGTGGCAACCGCACCTTCAACTCTTTCAAACCTTCTGATGCTCATGTTTTCACGGATCTTCATGAAAACTTCGTTCTGAGCGTCTTTTACGGACATATCCGAGCCGATGAATTTGCTCTCATAGAGAGCTTCAACGTCTGCGGGGTTGTTTTCGACGATAGTTTTTGCAACGTCAAGAGCGAAAGCTTTGAAAGCTTCGTTCTTTGCGGCGAAGTCGGTTTCGATATTAACTTCGACGACGACGCCGACTTTCTTCGCTTCGTCGTTATAAGCGCAAACGATACCTTCGGCGGCAACTCTGCCGGCTTTCTTAGCGGCTGTAGCAAGGCCTTTTTCTCTGAGAATGTCGATTGCTTTATCCATATCGCCGTCTGCTTCGACGAGCGCTTTTTTGCAGTCCATCATACCAACGTTAGTCTTCTCGCGAAGAGCCTGGACGTCTTTTGCTGTAAATGATGCCATCTGTATTTCCTCCAATTGAATGTATTTATTTATTATTCTTCTGTTGCTTCTTCGACGACAGCTTCTGCTTGCGCAGGAGCTTCAGCTGCAGTCTGTTCGCCCTGTCTGCCTTCGATGATGGCGTCAGCCATAGCGCCTGCGATAAGCTTTACAGCGCGGATAGCGTCGTCGTTACCGGGGATGACAAAGTCGATCTCGTCGGGATCGCAGTTTGTGTCAACGATAGCGATGATCGGGATGTTGAGCTTTTTGGCTTCAGCAACAGCGATTCTTTCTTTCCTGGGGTCAACGATAAACATAGCGGCGGGTTTTTTCTTCATTTCGGTGATGCCGCCCATGAATTTTTCGAGCTTTTCGATCTCGAGGTTGAGCTTGATAACTTCCTTCTTCGGGAGGAGCTCAAAAGTTCCGTCAGCTTCCATAGCTTTGAGCTGAGCAAGTCTCTTGATCCTCTTCTGGATGGTGTTGAAGTTTGTGAGCATACCGCCCAGCCAACGCGCGTTAACGTAGGGCATGGAGCAGCGGATAGCTTCTTCCTTGACGGAATCCTGAGCCTGTTTTTTCGTGCCTACGAAGAGGATCTCGTCGCCGTTGGCGGCAACTTCACGAATGAACATATAGGCTGCTTCAAGCTTTTTGACGGTTTTCTGAAGGTCGATGATGTAGATTCCGTTACGTTCCGTGAAAATGTACTCCGCCATTTTGGGGTTCCATCTTCTCGTCTGATGTCCGAAATGAACACCCGCCTCCAAGAGCTGTTTCATTGATACTACTGACATTTTTATGTCCTCCTTTGTTTTTTCCACCGCAGGGATAAAATCTCGCAACATATCAAATGCACATGCAAAATCAAACGCCCCGCGTGCGTTTTACCGAGATATTATATCACAAGAAATCAGGGAATGCAAGGGTTTTTGCAAAAAAAATTGAAAGTCTTATTTATAAATCGTTCCCGAAAAACCTATTGTCTTATTACGCTTACATATTATCCGGCGGCAAGCTGCCGCACCCATGCCGTGCCGGTGTTTATCAGATTTTTTAATTGAGTGTGCGAGCAAGCGTGACGCTTGACCCAAGCCGTGCCGGTGTTTATCTGAATCTTTACCGAAGTGCGCGAGCAGGAAGCGTGATTGTAGGGGCGGATATCATCCGCCCGCCAAAGTCAGATGCATTTTACGTCTGTGTTTTCTTGCCTCCCCTGTGTAAGGGGAGGTGGATGCCGAAGGCAGACGGAAGGGTTGTACGTTTCAATGTTTAAGCAAAACTTTGATTATGTTGACAATCCCTCAGTCAGCTATCGCTGACAGCTCCCTTTACACAAGGGAGCCAAGATTTGTCTCGCCTGCCGGCTCGGTCGGTGCTTCTGCCTGCGGCAGAGGTGTCCACCGGACACCCGCACCCTTTACACAAGGGAGCCGAGATAGAGTTGCGAACGTCCACCGGACATCTTTGCCTATGGAGAGATAGAACTCCGTTTTTAGCGTAGATAAAACGAGATGACAGCACAACAGTACCGTCCTCTCGTGTGTTCATTGTGTGTTTATCAGTCGATCTTTACGATCCAGCCGTGGGTATCTTCGATCTTGCCCCACTGGATGCCTGTGAGAGTGTCGTAAAGTTTCTGCGTAACTTCGCCGATCTTGCCGCCGTTGACGGTGTATTTGATGTCTTTGTAGCAAAGCTCGCCGATGGGGGAAACAACAGCAGCCGTTCCGCATCCCCATGCTTCTTCAAGCGTTCCGTCTTTCATGGCGTTAGTGAGCTCTTCAAGGCTCAAAAGTCTTTCGCTGACTTTGTAGCCCTCTTTCGTGAGCAGTTCAACGCAGGATTTCCTCGTGATGCCGGGGAGGATGGAGCCTGTGAGCGCGGGAGTTACGACCTCGCCGTTGATTTTGAACATTACGTTCATGGCGCCGACTTCCTCGATATATTTTCTCTCAACGCCGTCAAGCCAGAGAACCTGGGAATAGCCCTTCTGCTCGGCTCTCTCGCCCGCTCTGTTGGAAGCCGCATAGTTGCCGCCGCATTTTGCGTAGCCCGTGCCGCCTCTGACAGCCCTGACGTCCTCGTCCTCGATCATGATCTTGACGGGGTTGATGCCCTCTTTGTAGTAACTGCCGACGGGGGAAGCGATGATGTAGAAATCGGCATTGTGTACGGCGTGAACGCCGAGAGATTCGTCGTTGCCGAACATGAACGGACGCAGATAAAGCGAAGTGCCTTCATCATAGGGCGTCCAATCCTTTTCGACGGAAACGAAAGTCTTGTAGATCTCGAGCGCGTCCTCTTCCGGGATCTGGGGAAGGCAGAGCCTTTCGGCGGAGTTGTTCATTCTCCTGATGTTTTCGATCGGTCTGAAAAGCTGGACGTTGCCGCTCTTTGTGCGATAGGCTTTCAAGCCTTCAAAAATCTCTGAGCCGTAGTGGAGAACGGTCGAGGCGGGATGCAGAGAGATGTTCGCAAACGGAACGATTTCAGCGTCGTACCAGCAGCCTTTTTCCCTGTTGTATTTCATGTGGAACATATGGTCGGTAAAAATTTTGCCGAATCCGAGTTCTTTGCCAAACGGTTTTTCCTTCGGTGCGGTCGTTTTTGTAATTTTGATCTGCATGGTTTTTCCTCCTTATATCTCTGCGCCGAGTTTGATAGTCTTGAGGTTTACATCAAGCATATCGGCGTGTTTTGCTGAAATAACTTTTGAGAGAGCTTTTTCCAAGCCTTCGTCGTCGCATTCTCCGAGAACGGAGAGGATCTTGCCGACGATGATCATATTCGCAAGCGTCGGGGTTTTGTTGTCCGAAGCCATCTTGGTTGCGGGGATATAATAAACATCAACGTCGTCGCGCTCAACCTTTCTCTCGATCAGAGTTGAATCGAGGAAAATCTTGCCGCCGGGTTTGACGCTCTTTTCGTACCTGTCGAGGGACGGAAGGTTCATCGCAACAAGCACGTCGGGGTTTGAAACGATGGGAGAGCCGACGTTGTCATCGCTGACGATAACGCTGCAGCTTGCGGTGCCACCGCGCATCTCGGGGCCGTATGAAGGCAGCCAGCTGACGTGTTTGTTGTCGATAAGTCCCTTGTATGCGATGAATTTCCCCGCAAAAAGGATACCCTGTCCGCCGAAGCCGGAGAACAAATAGTTTACAGTGCTCATTTTTCTTCCTCCTTCTGCGCAGACCTGTCCTTATATACTCCGAGAGGATAGTAAGGAAGCATATTGTCGTCGATCCATTTCAAGGCCTTCTGAGGAGTCATGCCCCAGTTTGTCGGGCAGGACGAAACGACCTCAATGAGC
>JAFTCG010000056.1 GCA_017454815.1 Clostridia bacterium | reverse complement strand
TCGATCGTATCGTTGAGCGTCTGCGCCATGGAATCGACCAAAGCCTGTTCGTTCGCCTTGAGACCTTCTACAACTGCGGCGATCGCACTATCAAGAGCTTCAAGGCTTTCTTCCGTATAGTCGGAGAGGTCGCCGAGGGTATCTACCCTGTCAAGCGCCGTGTTAACTGCAGAATAATCGGCGTCCGCATATTCAAGAGCGGAGATCGCGGCGTTGAGCTGTTCGAGTTTCGTGTTGACCTGTGACTGATGGAAAACGTCAAGATTCCAGTTTATTGTGTCTATAACATTTTGGACGATGAAATAGTTTATGTAAAGATCCTCATCAAGAGCTTCGGCATAAGCAACTCTGGCAGTGAGTTCTTCATAGTTTGCTCTTTCTGGGATAAGGTCGTCGATCGCATTGTTGATCGCCTGAGCCATTTCGTCGACCGTATCCTGTTCTTTTCTGAGGATAGTTCTGTCAACGGCGGCGATGGCATCCGTTACGGCGGAGAAGTTGGTATAATTTGAGGGTGTAAGGGCGTTAGCTCTTGCGATGGCGGCGTCAACTTCGGTGTAGTCTGCATAGTCGAGATTTGCCGAAGTGAGGTTTGCCGCGGCGGCGGTAAGGCTCTGAGTCCATGCGTCGACGGTATCCTGCTCGGTGATCGGCAGATCGTGTTCGATCTCGGCGAGGATCGCCCTGACGGGATCTGCGACCGTGTCGACATAGTCATCAACGTTTTGTACCGATTCAAGGTTGCACAATGCGTCGAGGGCAGTGTAGTCGGCTTTCTTAAGGGTAAGGCTGTTGTAAGCGTAGGTAAGCACCATCTTCAGATCTTCCATTTCGAGCTGATCGGAGAGGGCTTTTTCTCCCGTCGCAGCTTTTGAAATAAATGTCTGAGCATTTGCGCACGCCGTTGTCCATGCAGAATACGATGTATCTGTATAGTATTGGACGGGATATTCCGGCGTGAGAGCGAGCGCCGTCTGGAGCGAAGTCACATCGATCGGTCTGTAGACGCTGATATTGCTCATCTGCATCAACAGTTCAACAGCCGCATTTGTGATTTCTTCATCTGTTCCGCTTTTGGCGGCCACTGCCGCGTCATATGCTCCCATGAAATCAGTCCACGCGGAGCTAAAGCCTTCTTTGGAGGTGAAGAGCTGACCGTTATTGTACTGGTCGATGACCTGAGTGGCATAATAGATGACAACGTCGATACCTGTGAGCACGGGGATGTCAACCTCGTCTCTTGTCTGTAAGCAGCGGGTGCAGGTGTATCTCGTGGTACCCATGTCGTCGGGCGTGGGAGCGATAAGCATTTCGCCACCGTTCCAGCTATGGCCCAGAGGCTCTCCGCTTTCAAACGTTTCCGCTCCGTTAGCGCCGCAGCGTGAGCAGGAGTAGTAGTATACCGCAGACTCGGTACACGTCGCCGGAGATTTGCGGTGGGAGAGGTCGGTACTCTGAATTGAATAATCATGTCCGAGAGCCGCAATAGACTCGGTATAAGTATGAGAGCTGTCGCGAGTGCAGGTGTATGTTTTTACACCGGTCTGAGTACAAGTCGGCTGAGTTGTGATCTCGCCGGAGTTCCAGCTGTGGCCGAGGGCCGCAACGCTGCTGTCGGTATAGCTGTCGCCGCAGCGGGAGCAGGTATGAGTTGTATAACCCGCAGCAGTACACGTCGGAGCCGTGACGACCGAACTGTAGTCGTGGCCGAGAGCAGCCGCAGTCACTTCGCCGCAGGCGGAACAGTATTCGGAGGTCGTGCAGGTCTGCGATCCTGTTCTTCCGCCGGAGTGAGAGCAGGTGACCGTGATCGTTGAGTCATCATGAATTGTTTCGTTATAAGAGCTTTCAAATCCCGCAACCGCAACCGTAATGTATGCAGAAACTGTGTAGCTGCCGGGTGCCCAGCCGGAAACGTTAAAGGTATAATCAACGGCTGCCGCTGAGCCATTCAATACAGGATCGCCATGGCTTGCAGTAGCGCCATTACAGGAAGCATAGTAATTCGTGACGTATATTGTTCTGTATGCTCCGGCAAGATAGGCGCTTGATGTCCATGAATACACCGCCCTGACAGTAATGGTCGACGACGTGGACTTGTCAACGGTACCACCCTCGACGGCAGCTTTGCAGAAACCGCCTTCGGTTAAAGCAAGCGTTGTCGGCTGGGTCGATATGACAAGGCATGACACAAGCATACAAAGCGTCATAACGAGCGACAGTATCCTCTTTACTTTCTTCATAATATGACCTCCAATCAGATTACGATCCCCGGATTTGACATTCAAAAAAAGCTGTGTTATCATTTCCAAAGAAAGAAGTGATAAAAATGATCGCAACGTTTCAGGGCGTAAGAGAAAAAAGAACTCTCTTTTTCAGCTCACCCACGCTCATCTCGGAGCTTTTGGAAAGAGCCGGAACGGGGCTCGCCTTCCCATGCCTGAAACAGGGTAAATGCGGAAAATGCAAGGTCAGAGTCAGCGGGAAAACTTCCCCTGTTACCGGGCAGGAAAAAGACCTCCTGACCGATGCGGAACTCGAAAAAGGAGTCCGCCTCGCATGCTGCACTTTTGCGAATGGAAATATCCTTATAAATTATACCATCCCGGAAAACTATTTTCAAGAGTTTAAACAAAAATTATTGAAATTTTCGGAAGAATTCGATAATAATAACGTATACAATATTATATACGATGTCGGAACTACTACGATTGAGGTTTGTGCTGTCGCAAAAAACAACGGGAATAAGCAATATTTTTCATTCACAAATCCTCAGATCGCATTCGGCAGCGACGTGATGTCCAGGCTGAAATATGCAAAAGACCATTCCCTCGAAGAATTGCGCCGATGCGTGCACGAGCCGTTTGAGCTGATCAAAAAAACGCTGAAACCCGAAAAATGCGTTGTCACGGGCAATACGGTGATGCTTCATTTTTTTGAAGGCAAAGACTCAAGCGGCATGCTCGATTATCCTTTCACGCCGTCGGATCGTTTCGGATATGAGAAAGGCGGGATATATTTCCCCCACTGCGTCAGCGCTTTCGTCGGGGCAGATGTTTCCTGCGGGATTTTAAAGAGCGAACTTATTCAAAATGAAAATGCGCTTCTCATCGACATCGGCACAAACTGCGAGATGGCTTATTGCAAAGACGGAGCGATATACTGCTGTTCCGTCGCCGCGGGGCCTGCGTTCGAAGGCTTTTCAACAAGCAGAGGCGAAACGGCAAAAGACGGCTCGATCGTCAGGGTTTACCTTGACAACGGCAAGATCTGTTCTGACACGCTCGGCGGCGGCAAACCTTCGGGGATAACAGGAAGCGGCATAGTTGATTTGGTGAGCGTTCTGCTTAAAACGGGCGTGCTCAAAAAAGACGGTTACCTCAAAGACAACTTTTTCATCCCCGGAACGGAAGTTTTTATCACGCCCGACGACGTCCGCCAGATCCAGCTCGCAAAAGCGTCCGTCAGAGCCGGGATCGGGACGATTTGCAAAGACAACAGCGTTTCGAAAGTTTTCATCGCAGGCAATTTCGGCAACGCTCTCAACATTCAAAGCTGCGTCGACATAGGTCTTTTCCCTGAAAGCTTTTTGGGCAAAACAGAGTTTATCGGGAATTCTTCAATTGACGGCGGAAAGCTTCTGCTCGAAGATGAAAACAGAAAAAAACTCGGCGAACTGATAAAAAAATGCAAACTCGTCGAGCTTGCCGGCAACAACGAATTTGCAAAAAAATATATTGAAAACATCGACTTCTGACTTGCGTGAAATCAGGAGTCTTTTTCTTTCCTGAAAAATTCATACACATCTTTGGCATTTTTTTCGGAAATGCCCCTGACGTCGGCGATCTCCCGTTCGCTCGCAAGAGAGAGTGCCTTGACGGTCTTGAAGTTTTTCAAAAGCAAAGCGGCTTTCTTTTCGCCGATACCTTCGATCTGAGTCAGGCGCGACGCAAAAGACCTGCTCTTATGCTTGCTCCTGTGGAACGAGATCGCAAAGCGGTGAACCTCCTCCTGGATTTGAGAAACGAGGGTGAACGCCTTCCTGTTGGAGGTTATGGAGATCTCTCTGCCGCCGGTCGTGATGGCTCTCGTCTTATGGTGGCCGTCTTTCACCATGCCGAAAACGGGAATATTAAGATCATACTTTTCGATCACGGGGACAACCGCATTCACCTGCCCCCTGCCACCGTCGAGGAGTATCAGATCGGGAAGCCTTCCAAAGCCTTCGCCGGAATCTTTTTCTTCAAAATATCTGCCCAGCCTTCTGTCGACGACCTCCGCCATGGAGGCGTAGTCGTCCTGACCGGTAAAGCCTTTGATAGAAAACTTGCGATAGCTTTTTTTGTAGGGCAAACCGTCTTTATAAACGACCATTCCGGCGACGTTATCGCTGCCGGCAGTATGGGAAATGTCGTAGGATTCAATAAATTCCGGCGGGTGGTCAAGCCCTATGAGCCCGGCGAGCTCCTCGAGAGCCGCGACTTCGCCCGCATGGCGTCCGATAGTCTGCGCAAGTTTTTCGGAAGCGTTGTTCTTGCACATCTGAACAAGGCGCAGTTTTTCTCCCCGCTGAGGTACGGCTATGCTGACGGATTTCCCCCTCAGACCGCACAGCCACTTTTCAACAAGCTCGCTGTCTTCTGCCTCCCCATCAACAAGGACGAGCGAGGGGACTTTCCTGCCGTTTGAATAAAAGGAGACAAGGATATCATACCTTGCTTTTTCAGAATAGTCGGGCAGATCGATGAGAAATGTTTCGCTGTCATAAAGCTTGCCGCCGTCAAAGCGCAAGACCGCAACGCACCCTTTTGTCTTTCCGATGGTCAGCGCAAAAACGTCGAGGGAAGCTTTGGAGTCGGTTACGACCTTCTGGCTTTCGCCCGTTTTTTTGATCGCGTTGATCCTGTCGCGGTAATACGCCGCCTTCTCAAAGCGAAGATCCTGTGAGCATTCGTTCATCTTTTTCGTAAGCTCTCTGAGAGTTGCCTCGCTTCCGCCTTTGATGAATTCGACCGCCTGTTCAACGCTTTCGCGGTAATCGTCTTTTTTGATCTTTCCCGCGCAGGGGGCGGAACACTGGTCTATGAAATAATTAAGACACGGCCTCGATTTCCCGATATCCTCGGGGAATTTTTTGTTGCAAAAAGGCAGACGGAATATCTTTCTGGCTTCGTCGACGGTCTGGCGCACCACGAAAGAACTCATATACGGCCCGATATAGTCGCAATCCTTGTCGTCATTCCCGAAAGAAGCCGAGATCATCGGCCAATCGCCTTTCGTAATCCTGACGTAGTTATATCCCTTGTCGTCCTTGAGGAGGATGTTGTATTTCGGCATATACTGCTTGATGAGCGAACACTCAAGCACGAGCGCCTCGAATTCGCTGTCGCAGAGGATGTAGTCAAAATCATCAACTTTTTCGACCATTTTTTTGACTTTTTCGGGGTGATTATTCTGTGAGCCGAAATAGGTGCTGACGCGGTTTTTGAGTTTCTTGGCTTTGCCGATGTAGATGATCTTGCCGTCGCTGTTTTTCATCAGGTATACGCCCGGCGACAGCGGCAGATCCATCGCCTTTTTTCGCAATGATTTTATCTTTTCGTTCACAGAATCCACCTCCTTAAAAAACACACACCGATACTTTCAGCAAGTAACGGTGTGCAACAAAAATCAGATATTATTTGCCGTCCTTCATAAGGTCGTCAAGGATCACATAGAATTCATCTTCATCCAGAGAAGAAGCGGAATCCTTCTTCGTCTCGGCGATGGGGGTTTCAACCTTCGGAAGCTTGATGTCGTCTTTGACTTCTTTTTCTTCCTTTACGGCTGAAACGGGTTCGTCGGCTTCAACGGGTTTTTCAGCCTTTTTTACTGTTTTCAAAGGCTCGAAAGTCGGCATCTGAGGAGTGCTCGGGCTTCCTGCGCCGAAGCCTGTGGCGATGACCGTTACTACCATTTCGTCTTCAAGCGTCTCGTCATAGGCAACGCCCCAAGTGATGACTGCGTCGGGATCGGCCGCCTGAGTGATGATGTCCGCGGCAACTTCAACGTCTTCAAGATCGATGTCGTCAGAAGATTTGATGCTGATGATAACGCCCTTCGCGCCTTTGATCTCCGTTTCAAGCAACGGGCTTGTTACCGCCATGTTTGCGGCTTCCTCGGCTTTATCCTTGCCTGTGGCGCGGCCTACGCCCATGTGAGCATAGCCGGCATTGTTCATGACGCTGGTAACGTCGGCAAAGTCGAGGTTGATGAATCCCGGAAGCTTGATAAGCTCCGAAATGCTGCGAACGCCCTGAAGAAGGACTTCGTCGGCTTTTTCAAATGCGTTTTTGAGAGTGATCCTCTGTTCGCTGACATATTTAAGCCTATCGTTGGGAATGACGATAAGGCTGTCAACGCATTCGGCGAGCTTTCCGATACCCTGCTCGGCGATTTTCATGCGCTGTCTTCCTTCAAATTTGAAAGGCTTGGTGACTACGCCGACGGTAAGTATTCCCATTTCCTTCGCGATGCTCGCGATGATGGGAGCGGCGCCGGTGCCTGTGCCTCCGCCCATACCTGTGGTGATGAAAACCATGTCGGTGCCCTGGAGAAGGTCAACAATGATCTCGCGGCTTTCCTCGGCAGCTTTTTCACCGATCTCGGGTTTTCCGCCCGCGCCCTGGCCTTTTGTGGCCTTTTCGCCGATCTGGATCTTATGGGTCGCTTTGGAGAAGTTAAGGATCTGCTTGTCGGTATTGATCGCGATAAATTCGGCGCCCTTTATGCCGGCTTCGATCATCCTGTTCACGGCGTTTCCGCCGCCTCCGCCGACACCGATAACTTTAATCTGAACTACACTTTCGAATTCGTTGTCCATTTCAAAAGACATTTCAAGTCCTCCTTTTTTATATTCAGGAAATATACACTTCTTGTTTTTTGATTATTTTACCACATTTTTTTCGGAAATACAAGTAATTGGCAATATTTTATGTTACGAAACTGTAAATTCGCCGTTATTCGGGCGTAAAATATGCTTTCTTTTCGATCGTGAGATTGAGTTCGCCTTTCTGGTTGGCGCTGTTTTTGTCCTCATCCTCAAGGCTTCTTTGGGCAAGCCTGAGCTTTTCCGCAAGGTTTTTGCGGTCGCCGACGTGGATTAGTATCCTGTTGTCATACGTCATATAGATGTCGTCGGGATTTTTCAGGCTTATGTACGTTATTTTTTTCAGCTCCGCCGATTTTATCGCATCAACGAGCGAAAGGACGGCTTCGCTTTTTTCGGAGCCTTCCGAAAGCTCAATTTTTTGACCTGCTTCATAAGAGGATATTTCGGCATATTTCACAACAGAATACTGTTTTGCGGTCTTTTCATCCTGAGTGTGGTCGATCACGTTGAGCGAATCATCCGTCAGGATATATGTGTCGCCGAAAACGAAGGCATACTGCGGCTTGATCTGTTTTACGTTTAGGATGAGCCGACTCATTCCCTCTCCCTCGACGGAGACAACGCTCAGAAACGGCAGCTGTTTTCCGACAGATTTTGTGATCTTTTCCGCTTTCGCATACTTCGTCAGCAGAAGGTTGTCGCCTTCAGCCACGCCCGCCGCATTGAGTATCTGCTCGTCGGTATATTTTCTCTTGACTTTTTCGGACTGAACGGTCTTGTTAAGATCATAATTGACGGTAATGGTTTTGATCTTGAAAAGCTGACTGATCCCGAAGGCGACGAGCGCCGCCAAAACGACGATGCAGCAAAGCGAAAAAGCAATAATGCCCTTGACTTTGCGAATTGTTCTGCTCTTTTTCGCCGGGGATCTTTTGCCGGAAGATTGTTTCTGCACCTCTTCTTTTGGGAAACGTCTGATCTTGTTCGATTGTGCGCTCTGCTGCGTTTTCGCCGGAGCTGAAGACGTCTTAACGCTTTTCTTCTGTGCGGCGACAGGTTTTTTTTGGCTCCTGCTTTGCGCGGCGGGAGCTTTCTTTTTTTGAACCGACGCAGCCGGTTTTTTTGCCTTGTTGCTATTTGTTTTGCTGTTGTTCGACGACGTTTTATTGGGAGTTGTGTTTCTTGGTTTTACATTCTTTGAAGAAGCCGCCCTGATCGCTCTTGCATCGAGTTCCTGAGTTTCTTCAAGTTTTTTGTCCTTTTTCATCAGGTGTTTGCTCCCTCCTTATCCTCGCGCCCAAAGAATTGAGCGTCTCGGAAAATTTTTCACATCCCCGGTCGATATGCGACAGGTTTCTGACAACCGTTTGCCCTTGCGCGCAAAGCCCTGCGACCACAAGAGCCGAGCCGCCTCGGAGATCCGTCGACGTCACGTTGGCTCCCGTCAGCTCTTTCACGCCCTCGATGACCGAAACTCTGCCCTCAACTTTTATGTTCGCCCCCATGCGGATAAGCTCGCAGGCGTGCTTGAATCTGCTTTCAAAAATATTTTCAACGATTACGCTCGTGCCGTTCGCCACGCACGCCATCGTCATCGACGGAGCCTGGAAATCCGTCGGGAATCCCGGATAAGGCATCGTCCGCACAGTGCCGATCGGCTTCAGCTCTCCGTTGCTTTTTACGGTGACGCTGTTCTGGCGGCAGATCAGCTCGCATCCGCTCTGGACAAAAACGTTGAACGTCGGGGAGATGTGGTCGCAGCAAACGTTGTTGATCTTTATCTCGCCGCCCGTTACGGCGCAGCAGGCAAGATAAGTAGAGATCATTATCCTGTCGGGGATGACGGTGTGCTCGCAACCGCTCAGCCGTTTCACCCCTTCTACAACTATTTTGCCCGTTCCCGCCCCCGATATTTTGGCGCCGCACTTATTCAGAAAATCCGCAAGATCTTCGATCTCCGGTTCCCTGGCGCTGTTGAATATCACGGACGTGCCTTCGGCAAGGCAGGCACTCAGCATGGCGTTTTCGGTAGCGCCGACGCTCGGAAACGAAAGAACTGTTTCACAGCTTTTGAGCTTTCCGTTCGCGCGGCAGCTGATCTTCCCGAATCCCTCGTTGATCTCTACGCCGAAACGCTTTACCGATTTTATGTGCAGGTCGATCGGTCTCAGGCCTATCTCGCAACCTCCCGGCGCGCTGAGCTCGGCTTTGCCGCATCTTCCAAGGAGCGGCCCCAGAAAGACGATGGAAGATCGCATCTCATGCATCAGATCCTCCGGGATGTCGCATCTGTTCACGGTTTCGGAATCCACGACGAGCGCGTCGTCCTGCCATTCAACCTTGCAGCCGAGATATCGCAGTATTTTTATCGCCGCTTCAACGTCCGTCAGATGCGGGCATTTATGTATCACGCTTTTGCCCCGGACGATTACCGTTGCCGCCAGGATCGGCAAAGCGCTGTTTTTTGAACCCTGAGAATCGATTTCACCGCGAAGGTTTTTTGATTTTTCTATAACCAACTGCTCCATTCAACGCACCTCTTTCGATAAATCAATACAATCTATCGTATGCGTTGAAAGGGTTTTGGTGATTAACGCTCTATGATCGAGCAGACGGCATCCAGGATCCTGTCGGTCGCATCGGTTATCGCCATCTTTCGGGCATTGGCGCCGATTTCAACGAGTTTTTCCGGATCGTCGAGAAGTTCGTTGACGGTTTTATAAAGCGTTTCATCCGTCAGATCTTTTTCCTCGATGAGGATCGCCGCCGCGTTCCTGACAAGCGCCATGGCGTTATGATACTGGTGGTTTTCCGCAACGTTCGGAGAAGGGATCAGGATCGACGCTTTTCCCGTGACCTGCAGTTCACTGATGGTGCTGGCGCCTGCGCGGCATATTACGAGATCCGCCGCAGGCATACAGACGTCCATGTCGTTGATATATTCTCGGATCTCGATATCTTCGTTGTTTTCAAAGTCCACGCCGTTTGACTTCAGCCTGTCGCCAAACCAGAGGCCGTATTGTCCCGTTGCGTGGATGAATTTGCATTTTTTCGTGTCGGCAAGCTTTGTGATAAGCCCGAGCATCGCCTCGTTGATCGTGTTCGCTCCGAGGCTTCCGCCCATGGACAAGACCAACGGCCTTTCGTCAAGAGAAAGCATTGCGCGGCAGACCGATTTGTCCGCTTCGCAGATCTCCATCCTCACGGGAAGCCCCGTGACTACCGCCGGGTTTTTGAGAGTCATGTTCTTTTCCGCCTCGGGTACGGTCAGCATAACTTTGTCAACAAGCTTTGCCAGAGCCTTGTTCGTCACTCCGGGGTAAGCGTTCTGCTCATGGATCGCCGTCGGGATGCCTCTTTTCGCGGCGCACCGGACAACGGGGCCGCTGACGTATCCGCCGAAGCCGACGACAACGTCCGGCTTGAATTCGTCGAGTATTCTGTTGACGGCGCCAGTCGACTTCAGAACTCTCTGAACGGTTTTGAAGTTGTGTTTTATATTTTTGAGGTTCAGTTTTCTCTGGAAACCGCTCATTTCGATCGTTCTGAGCTCATAACCTGCGGCGGGGACGATTTTTGTTTCTATCCTGTCGCTCGTTCCCACAAAGAGTATTTCAGCCGAAGGATATTTACTTCTTATCGCTCCGGCAACGGCAAGAGCGGGGTTGACGTGGCCGCCTGTTCCCCCCGCCGTCAGGAGTATTTTTTTGTTTGAAAGCATGATTGTCCCTCCGGATCAGATTTCTTTCTTGATTCCCCTCGACGCAGACAGGATTATTCCCATCTCGACCATCAGCGTTATCAATGCTGTACCGCCGTAGCTGAAAAACGGCAAGCTGATGCCCGTGTTGGGGAGCATTCCGGTGACAACTCCGATGTTGAGCACCGTCTGAAGACCGACCTGAAAAGTGATACCCATCACCACCAAAGAAGTAAACCTGTCTTTTGACCTCAGACCGATATAAAATCCTCTGAAAACAAACAGCGCAAAAAGCAATATGATGCCCAATGTCCTGATATAGCCGAGTTCCTCGCAAACGATCGCAAAGATGAAATCGTTGTGCGGCTCCGGCAGATAGAGATGCTTCTGCTTTGAGCCCCCGAGACCTGTGCCGAAAAGGCCTCCCGAGCCGATCGCATAAAGCGACTGGTTCGTCTGCCAGCGCGAGCCTGTCGGGTTATAGTCTTCATCAAGCCAGCTTTTCAGCCTCTCCTGGATATATCCGGGGAGGACTTCCATGTTCGCTATCAGCAACGTCGCGACGAGTATTCCCGCGCCGATGAAGAAGATATACCACTTCTTGTTCACTCCGCCCAGGAAGGTCATGGCTATTCCGATCCCGCCGAGCAGTATCGTTCCCGAAAGGTGGTTTTCGGCGGCAACAAGTCCGCAGACCACTGCTATCACAGCGAGGAAGAACAGCATATAACGCCAGTCTTTTTCTATTCTTTCCTTGTTGTTGTCTATAACGTACGCAAAGAAAACTATCAGCGCAAATTTTGCCAGGTCGGACGGTTGGAATGTTATCGGGCCGATTGCTATCCATCTTTTGAAGCTTTCCGACGAGCCTTCGACTTTTGTATGGTGGAACAAAACGATCACCAACAGCAGGAAAGCTATTCCCATGATCAGCGGGGCAAGCTTTTTGTAAAGGCTGATCTTGACCTTTGACGCAAGGAGCATCAAAACAGTTCCCATCACCGCAAAAAACAGCTGACGTTTGAGATAGTAGAACGAATCGTCCTTGTAATAGGAAGCGTAAACATAGCTTGCGGAGAACATCATTACCGTTCCTATCGTCAGGAGCGCCATGACAAGGATCAGAAACCAGTTGTCGAGCGGACCGTCCTCTTTATGCTGCCACAAACCCGAAGTTGTGCTGTGGCTGAAAAATTTTCTTATCATCCGATCCGCCTCCTTATGACTGTAAATATGGTTACAACGATTATTTCAAACAAGTCATCAGCCAGGCTCCCAAAGCCCCGCCGACAAGGTTTATCAAGCTGAAAACTACTACGATCTTGTTTTCCTTCCATCCCGACATCTCAAAATGATGGTGGATGGGTGCCATTTTAAAAATTCTTTTCCCATGAGTCAGCTTGAAATAGCCGATCTGAATCACATCGGACATTATTTCAATGACGTAAATAATGCCGACGGGGATAAGTATCAGCGGGCAATCGACGATATACGCAAGCGCAATGACTATTCCGCCCAGGAACATCGAGCCTGTATCGCCCATGAACACTTTCGCGGGGTTGTGGTTCCAGACGAGGAAGCCCGCGCAGATTCCAAAGAGAGATGATGCGAGAAGCCCTGCGCCGAAAAACTTTCTCAAAAAGGCTATCGCAATAAATGAAATCGCCACCGTCAGCGTTACGCTCGAGCAAAGTCCGTCAATTCCGTCCGTAAAGTTCACGGCGTTGATGAAGGCGTAAAGAACGCAGAATCCGAGGATCCAGAACACGACCTTGTTGAGCGCAATATTGCCGACAAACGGGATGAACATCCTCGTTGCACCGGCAAACTGAAGGCTCAGAAGATACCCGACGCAGATGATGATCTGGGCGACCGTCTTTTGCGGGATCGTGAGACCTTCGTTTTGTTTTTTTGCGACCTTGATATAGTCGTCGGCAAAGCCGACAAGGCCAAACCCGAGCGCCATGATAAGCCCTGCCCAGAACTTTGTTTTCATCAGTCCGCCCGTGATGGGGTCGTTGCCACCGATGATGTCGCCGCCGAGGACCTTGTCTATGATGAACACAACCGTTACGGAAACAACGCAGGCGATGACGAACATCAGCCCGCCCATTGTCGGGGTACCCTGCTTGTTCTTGTGCCAATTGGGCCCGATGTCGAGGATCGTCTGGCCGAATTTGAGCTTATGAAGCCACGGGATGAAGACGTAGCCCAGAGCATAAGTTATCACAAAGCTGAGCGCCGCACACAAAACAAAGGCAAAAATCTCATTCATTTTCTATTCCCATTCCTTTATAGATATTTTTTATCACTTCTTCAAGTTTCATTCCTCTGCTGGCTTTAAAAATCACTGCGTCGCCCGGCTGAAGGCATTCGAGGAGTTTTTTGGAAAGCTCATCCTTGCTCAGGAAGTGGAAGGAGCTGTCGATTCCGTTTTCCTTTGCGCCGAAAAAAATGCTTTGCGATTCCTCGCCGAGGGCAAACACCATGTCGATCCCCTTTTCGGCGGCATATTTTCCAACGTCGTAATGCGCCTGCTTTGAGACCGCTCCAAGCTCCAGCATATCCCCCAAAACGGCGATATGTCGCTTTGCTTCAATGTCCTTTAGCGCATTCAAGCCGGCTTTCTGCGAATCGGGGCTTGCGTTGTAGCAGTCTTCGATGAAGACGATCGATTTTTCTTTCCTGACCCTTTGCCTCATGCCCGTTGTGACGTATCCCGCCAGCGCATCGGCGCATTTTTTTGGCTCGATGCCGACCTGAACTCCGACACAGAACGCTTCGAGAGCGTTGTACACGTTGTGTATTCCTATCGTCGGGACAAAAGCGGGATATGTTTCAGCGTTGTAAGTAATGTCAAAAAACGTTTTTTCGTCCTTTTGAACTATGTTTTCAGCCGTGCAATCGGCGTTCTTGTTTTCTATCGCAACAGTTATAACCTTTCTGTCAAGTTTTACCGTCGAGAGCATATCATTGTCGATGTTTATGATCAGCGGTGCGTCGTCAGCCATGCCGTCGAGGATCTCCAGCTTTGCTTTGAGAATGTTCTCCCTTGTCTTGAGGTTTTCAAGGTGCGACACGCCGATGTTGCTGATGACGGACACGGTGGGCATAGCCGCCTTTGAAAGATGCGTTATCTCGTTGAGGTCGCTCATACCCATCTCGAACACTGCCGCCTGATAAGTCCCGTCGAGGCGAAATATCATCTTGGGCACGCCGATATCGTTGTTGAAGTTTCCTTCGGTTTTGAGAGTTTTGAACTCACTGCTCAAAACGGCATAGATCATCTCTTTGGTCGTTGTTTTCCCGACGCTTCCGGTGACTCCGACAACGGGGATGACGAATTTTGATCTGTAATGCTTTGCAAAAAGCAGCTGCGCTTTCCTTGTGTCGTCAACGATGATCTGCGGCAGAGGGTAATCAACTTTCCTTTCGACCAGCAGCGCGCTCGCGCCGTTTTCGTATGCCGCCCGGCAGAAGTCGTGGCCGTCAAAGTTTTCGCCCCTGATGGCGACAAAGAGCGATCCTTCCTTAATTGTTCTCGTGTCTGTGCTGATCTCGAAAATCTCGCGATCTTCCCCCTCAAGCACGCCGTCGCACGCAATTGCTATTTCGCTAAGCAGTGTTTTTTCCATCCGGATACCTCATTTGTTGTCTAAAATATCTTTTACTATTTCTCTCTCATCGAAGTGTATTTTGCCATCTTTGAGAACCTGATAGGTTTCATGTCCCTTGCCGGCGAGGACGACAACGTCGCCTTCCTTCGCGAGCGAAAGGGCTTTTTTTATCGCTTGTGTTCTGTCGGTTATTCTGTAGACTTTCGCTTTGGAGTTTTCAAGCCCCGCCATGATGTCCTCGATTATTTTTTCCGGCTCCTCGCTTCTGGGATTGTCGGAGGTGACGAGCGCAACGTCGGAAAGTCTGCCGACCGTTTCGCCCATTATCGGACGCTTCATCCTGTCTCTGTCGCCGCCGCAGCCGAAGACCGTGATTATCGAGCCTTTATAGACTTCCCTGACGCTCGTAAGCAGGTTTTCAAGCCCGTCGGGAGTGTGGGCGTAGTCGATTATGACGCTGAAATCTTTGCCCGTTTCAAGCGTTTCCATTCTTCCCCTGATGCCTTTTGATCGGGCAAACGTGCCGGAGATGCACATCATGTCGACGCCGAGTTCGATCGCTGCGGCAGCCGCCGCCATCGAGTTATATACGGAGAATCTGCCGGGCATCGGGAGTTTTACCCTGCCGATGATCCCCATCCCGACAAATTCGTATTTTATTGAATCTTCGGACAGCTCAACGTTCTTCGCGGTATAGTCCGCATCGTCGTTTTTGATGGAATAAGTTACGGTTTTGACCGGAAGCCCCCGGGTCATTTCCTCGCCGTATTCATCGTCGATGTTGACCACGGCTGTTTTTGAATGCTCAAAGAGTTTTCTTTTCGCGTTCTTGTATTCCTGCATCGTCGAATGATAGTCGAGGTGATCCTCCGTCAGGTTTGTGAAGATCCCGATCTCAAACTCTATCCCCGCAAGTCTCTGCTGATCGAGCCCCTGGGACGACGCTTCGATGACGCAATATTCGCATCCGCATTCAACCATCTCCTTGAGCAATCCGAACAGTTCGGGTGGTTCCGGGGTCGTCATGACGGGTAAATACTTTTTGTCGCCCGCTAAGATCTCGACAGTTCCGATCAGCCCTGTCTTTTTTCCGGAATTTTCAAGAAGCTCCCTGAGCAGAAATGCGCTCGATGTTTTCCCGTTGGTTCCCGTGACTCCTATCATCTTCAATCTGTCGGCGGGATTCCCGCAAAGAGCCGAACACATCAGGGTGTAAGCTCTCCTTGAATTGTCGACGATGATCTGTTCTTCAAGACCGATATCCTTTTCGGATATTACGCAAACAGCGCCGTTTTTTACGGCATCCTTTGCGTAAATATAACCGCTGTTGTTTTTTCCGTCAATGCAGACAAACGCGCAGCCGCTTTCGACTTTTTCGATTCTGTCCGTGACAAAGGAAACGTCTCTGTCTTTCTCCTGAGGTATATCCACTATTCTTTTCATCAACTGAGAAAGTTGCATTGTAAACACCAGCCTTGTACTCGCTATTTGAAGTCGGCAGAATCAATCTCTGTCCGCCGATTGCGACTTGAAGTAAACGGTCACCGTATCGCCGCAGTTTACTTCCGAGCCGCCCTCTACACTCTGCTTGTAGGAAACGAATCCTGTTGTATTATTGCCGTAACCGACGATTTTAACATTGAGCGAATAACAATTCGCAAGATAGAACACTTCCGAAACGCTGTGACCGATAAACGACGGGACGACGGTTTTTTCTTTCTGCTGATCCTTCTGAGTGTAGAGTATCACGGTGCCGCCCTTTGCGATCGTCTGATTCGACGCGGGAGACTGTTCGATAACTTTATCTCCGTTGCCGACCGTCCTGACGTTGAAGCCCTCCTGCTGCAACAGAGCCTTTGCCTGAGAGATCTCCTGTCCGATCACGTTGGTCGCCGTAACTTCCGAATAAACTTCCTCGTCCTCGTTATACTTGGGCTCAACGTTGAGATATACCATGATCTTCTGCATTATCTCGGCGGCGACGGGAGCCGCGATCTGGCTTCCGTAATACTGTCCCGCCTGCGGTTCGTCGATCGCGATGAGCATTGCTATCTGCGGGTTGTCGGCAGGGGCGAAGCAAACGAAAGAAGCAACGTAAGTGTTGGCGTTGCCTGTTCCGAGTTTTTCCGATGTTCCGGTTTTGCCCGCGACCCTGTATCCCGCGACGTAACCGTTTGAACCTGTGCCGGAATTAACGACCTCTTCCATCATTTCGGTGATTTTGCTGCAGGTGCTCTTTGAGATGACCTGCCTTTTGACAACGGGGTCGAACTGTTTTATGACCTTGTTGTCCTGGTCGAGCATTTTCGACACAACGTAAGGCTGCATGAGCTTTCCGCCGTTGGCGACGGCAGATACCGCCGTCAGCATCTGGATGGGCGAAACCTGGAAAGTCTGGCCAAACGAGGAGGACGCAAGATCGACCGTAGACATTGTGTCGTAAGCGTGGTAGGTGATATTCTTTGCGGGCGAAGCTTCGGCAGGGAGGTCTATCCCGGTCGTTTCCGTAAGGCCGAACGCTTCAAAGTATTTATAAAAAACGTCCTTCCCCATGTCAAGGCCGAGCTTGATGAAAAACGGGTTGCATGAGTTGGCAAAGGCGCGGGTGAAGGTCTCGGTTCCGTGGCCTTCGGTATGGGCGCAACGGATTATTCTGTCCTCAACTTCAATATAGCCGTTACAAAAATACTCCTGATTCTCCGGCCAGACGTTTTCCTCCAGAGCGGCGGCAGCCGTCACGATCTTGAAAACGGAGCCCGGCTCGTAGGTGTCGCTGATAGTCCTGTTCCTCCACTGGGAATACTGCGCTTCCAGCGTTTTTTCGGACAGTTCATCTTCATCCTCGATCTCGGAGAGCATCTCAACTATCTTGTCGTCGGTGATCTTATAAGGCTCGTTGGAATCGTAGTCCGGCTGGCTCGACATGGCAAGCACAGCGCAGGTGTTGACGTCCATGACGATGCCGTAGGCGCTCTTCGCCTTGTTGTCCTTCAACGCCTGGGCAAGGCTTTCCTCGAGGTAGCGCTGGATAGTTTCGTCGAGAGTCGTCACAAGGCTTGTGCCCTGGACTGCGTCATAGACTTTGTCATACTCGGTCGGCATTTTGTCGTTGCCTGCTCCTCCGTTGACTGCGCTGATTATTCTGCCGTTTGAGCCCGTAAGATCCTGGTTGTATTTCAGCTCAAGTCCCGCTCTGCCGATGTCGTCGGTGCCGGTGAAGCCGATCACCGTTGAGGCAAACGTTCCGTAAGGATAATACCTTTTGACGTCCTTTTCGATCGCGATGAAGTTGGCCATGGACACTTCTTTGTTGTTGACAGTGATGTTCTGCTTTTTGAGTTCGAGGATCTGATCTTTGATCTCTTTTTCGACTCTGCCTTTCACGACAAGGTAGCCGTAGCCTGTCATCGACGCTTTTTCGCCGATGGATTTCCTTGTGCTTTCAAGGTCTTCGGGGGTGTAGTTTCCCTGTTCGTCTCTTTTAACAAGGATCTGCGAAAGCTTTTCGACGACCTGGTTCCTTGCGCTTTCATCCTTAAGCCTGTTGGGGTATATGACGACCTTCCACGCCGACGCGCTCTGGGCAAGCTCTTTCATGTTGCGGTCGTAGATAACGCCTCTGGCCGCATTGATCTCCGTGTCGTAAAGCTGGCTTTCTTCCGCCTTGGCTCTGTAGAAATCGCCTTTGATGAGCTGAACGTATCCGAGGTAAACGATGCAAGAGCCGAAGCCTATGATAAGCAACAGCATGAGCAGGATAAATCCTCTTTTTACAGTCGTTTTGCCCGGAGATGAAGCCATTATTTTTCTGCCCCTTTTCAGCACGATAACGAGAGTCGGCAAAAATACTAACTCTCGTTAAATAGTCAATTATATATATTCTTTCCTTTTGTGATTTATAACATTATTCACTGAAAGCATGGCCTACGTCCTTGGTCGAGAGATCGAAATATGTTATTGTATATTCATCCCTCTGGATCATACCCTTGCTCTGAGCAAAATCTCCGACAAGCTTCGGCGTTTTCAGACTTTCAAGCTTCAGGCTGAGTCTTACGTTTTCGCTTTTCGCCTCGTTGAGTTTCGTCTCGATCCTTGTTATTTCGCGGCCCAGGTCGTTGACCGTAACTCTCTGGAACACGAGCGATCCCACGATCACTATACAGGCAACTGCAACGGCCAATATTTTCAGAGTGCTCAATAAGCTCTCAAATTCTTTCAGGGCGAGGCGTTCCCTCTTTGTTTTGGGGGTATCCTCCAAAACTCGAAGTTTCCTCGCCGGAGGACTCTGCACCCTTTTGCTCGGCGAAGCAGACGGCGCATATTTTCTCGGAGACGTGGAGGTATCGTATGTTTCAAACATCGACAGATCTCTCAATACATTCTCTGACATTTAAAATACCTCCTTATTCTTCCCGGATAATAATCACAATTTTTCAACTGCGCGAAGTTTTGCGCTTCTTGAACGGAAATTCCGCTCGATCTCCTCTTTGCTCGGTTCGATCACTTTAAACACAAGCTTTCCTCTCGGCTTTTTGCCGCAGACGCACACCGGGAATTCCGGCGGACAAGTGCATCCGCTGCAAAATGAAGCAAAACTCTTTTTTACGATCCTGTCTTCAAGCGAATGGAAAGTTATTATCGAGAGCCGTCCGCCCTTTTCAAGCCTGTCGAACATCACGTCGATCGTGTTTTCCAGCTTTTCAAGCTCTCCGTTGACCTCGATGCGCAGTGCCTGGAAAGTTTTCCGTGCGGGGTGGCCTGTGCTTTTTCGCCTTGCAGACGGAGGATAAGCTTCCTTTATGATCTCGGCAAGTTCCATCGTCGTGTGGATTTTATTTGTTTTCCTGTATTAAACAATTTTAGCCGCGATCAGCGGGGCAAACTTTTCCTCGGAATATCGGTAGATGATGTCCTGCAGCGTTTTTTCATCATAGGAATTGACTACGTCCGCGGCGCTGATGCCGTCCTGACTCATCCTCATGTCGAGCGGAGCGTCGTTGTGGAACGAAAAGCCTCTCTGAGCAGTATCAAGCTGATGAGAGCTGACGCCGAGATCGGCGAGGATGCCGCTGACTTTATCGATCGAAAGGCTGTCCAGAATGTCACCGAGGTTTTCAAAGTTGCTCTTCACGACAGTGACGTTGTCCCTGCCCGCAAAACGTTGTGTCAAAACCGTTATGGCGTCCGGGTCCTGATCTATTGCAACGAGCCTGCCGCTTTTCAGCCTTTCGCAGATCAGGGAGGAATGCCCTCCCCCTCCGGCGGTGCAGTCAACGTAGATCCCGTCCTCGCGGACATTCAGCGCGTCAACCGCCTCGTTGTAAAAAACGGGAATATGCGAAAAAAACTTTGTATCCATTTTATCTCTTCAAAACCCGGGGTGATCACCACGGAATATCGTTCCAGTTGAAATCCTCTTCCTGCGCCTGCTGAGTCATCTTGTTCCATTCGTCCTCGGACCAGATCTCGATTCGTTTTCCCGCGCCGAGAACGAGGACGTTGCGTTCAAGCATCGCGTGGGAACAGAAATCCTCTTTCAGGGCGATCCTGCCCTGTTTGTCGAGCGCCTGAACGTCGATCCTTGAGTAGACAAGTCGGTATTTGTTCCTGTTCTGAGCGCCGGGATCCATCTCGTCGAGCTTTTCTTCGATATGTTCCCATTCGTCCTGAGGGTATATGAAAAGACATTTTTCGGGTTCGGGGGATTTCATGATGACGAAATCAGTATCTTCTCCGCCGAGCCTCTTCCTGAACTGAGCAGGGATAAACATCCTGTTTTTCGCGTCGAGAGTGTGGCGGTAGCTGCCTTTGAAACGATCCATTTGTCTATCCCTCCTTCTTAAAAAATTCAGACTTGCATTTGTGGAAAAATCGGTGGAATCTGTTGAAAATTCCCCATAATTGTTGATTTGCAGTTGTAAAATGGTGTTTTCTTGCTCAACTTTAAACCACTTTGGTAATATTATAATGTATCTTGCGAAGAATTGCAATAGTTTTTTCGGATTTTTTTGTGAAAAAATAAAGAATTTTTCAAGCCTAATGTTTGACTGATTTTTCATCGGAAAAGTTTTTTCCGGAAAAGAAAAAACCTGCTTTCGAGCTGAAAGCAGGCAATAAAACGATCGATGATTTTGTTTTCAGAGAATGATGCAGATAAGTCCGTTACAACCTTCGTTGATCACTCTTTCGAGGGTCTCCTGAAGGCGCATTCTTGCGTCGCCGGGCATTCTGTAAAGCTTGTTGTGGAGCCCGTCGTTGACAAGCTCGTTAAGGGATTTGCCGAAGATGTTTGACTCCCAGATCTTTGACGGATCTTCCTCAAATTCTTTCAGGAGGTTGTTGACGAGCTCCTCGGACTGGCTTTCGGAGCCGACGATCGGGGCGACCTCGGTGGTGATATTCGCCTTCATCATGTGGATCGACGGGGCGGACGCTCTCAGACGAACGCCGTACCTTCCGCCCTGTTTCATTATTTCGGGCTCCTCGAGGGTTAGCTGTGAAATTGTCGGCGTAACTATACCGTAGCCCGTCGCCTCCACTTCGTCGAGCGCACCTTTTATGGTCTGATACTTTTCGCTTATCTGCGTCAGCTGTGTGAGGTGATCCATCAACTCGGCTTCGTCGCTGATCTCCAACCCCGTCTTTTCGGACAGGATCTTCATGAACAATCCGTCCCTGAGGATCGGGCGGATCACGGCGCTGCCCTCGGACAGGTCAAAGCTGATGGGCTCGGCGCTGACGACGTATTCGCATTCGGCAATTTTCGGCGCAAGCGCATAGACGTCGTTTACGGTCTCGAGGTTTTTTGAGTTTTCTTTAATGCAGTCGTAGATGCTCTTGCGAAGCCAATGGTCTTTTTCAAGAGAGTTCAGCCAAGCAGGCAAGTCGACCGTCACTTTTTTGATCGGGAATTCAAAGAGCACGTTCTTGAGAATGTCGGTTATCTCGTTTTGGGTCAGCTCCATGCAGTTGACGGGCAAAACCGCCACGCCGTATTCCTCGCTCATCTTTGTCGCAAGCTCTCTGGCTTCAACGCTCTCGGGGTCAGCGCAGTTCAAAAGCACGACAAAAGGTTTTTCGAGCTCCTTGAGCTCGCTGACGACTCTTTTTTCGACCTCGGCGTATTCCTCGCGGGGGATCTCGCCGATGCTCCCGTCGGTGGTGACCACAAGGCCAATCGTGGAATGCTCGCTTATCACCTTCCGGGTACCTATCTCCGCGGCGAGGTTGAAGGGTATCTCCTTTTCATACCACGGGGTTTTCACCATCCTCGGCTGATCTTCTTCAATATATCCAAGCGACGAAGGGACGATATATCCCACGCAATCTATCATCCGGACTTTCATGAATGCTTTGTCTTCAATATTGACGTCAACGGCGTCCTCGGGAATAAACTTCGGCTCGGTGGTCATTATCGTCCTTCCCGCCGCGCTTTGCGGGAGTTCATCCGTAGCCCTTTCGCGCATCGCCGGGTCGGAGATATTCGGAATAAC
>JAFTCG010000055.1 GCA_017454815.1 Clostridia bacterium | reverse complement strand
GCGGAAACAGGCGCAATAGAGAGCGCCATGATCATCGCCATCACGAGAGCCAGAAGCTTAAATGTTTTTCTTTCCATGTTTTTCTCCTCCCAAAGCAATTTTTTTGCATAAAACGGCGAAAACGCTGATTTCCGCGCGCCATTATGCACAATTGTAGATGGTGTTTATATTCTATCACAGTAAATTAACTTTTTCAAGCATAATTTAATTTTTTTAATAAAGTTTCCCGTGTTTCTTTTTTTCAAAAGAAGAATCCGCAGGAAATTCTGAGTTCTCCTGCGGATTTTGGCGTTATATGAAACTGAATTATGCCTTTGAAAGTCGACGTCTGATCGCCTTGCCGAGCTCGAACGCCGGAACGGTCGAAAGCGCAAGAAGGGCTGAGATGAGAAGCTCGTTGAGCTGGAAGCTGCCGTTTTCGATCCCGAACACCGAATTGAGACCGGGAACATAGATCGCGGCAAGCGTCATGGCGGTCGTCGCAACGAATGCGCCGACGAGCCACCAGTTCATGTTCTTGAACATTTCCTTTGAGAGGATCGAGCCCGTTCTCGAGCGCATGTTGATGGCGCACATCATCTCGGCAAAGTTGACCGTCAGGAACGCCATTGCCATAGCGTTGACGCAATCCTTGCCGGAGAAGAATCCGGCAAAGCTCTTCATTTCAAGCCAGTAGCCGATCACATAAGCACCGATCTCGATGATCGCAAGGTAGATGCCCTGCCATACCATGTCGAAGCCTGCGCCGCCGGAGAAAATTCCGTCGGTCGTCGCCCTGGGTTTGCGCTTCATGATGTTCTTTTCGGCTTTTTCCATGCCGAGCGCAAGTCCGGGAAGCGAGTCGGTCACCATGTTGACCCAGAGAAGGTGGACGGGTGAAAGGATGTTGAAGTGGAAAAGCGAGGCGAAGAACATGATCAGCACTTCGGACATATTTGTCGAAAGCTGGAACTGGAGGACCTTGCAGACGTTGTCGTAGATCTTTCTGCCCTCTTCAACGGCGTTGACTATCGTGGCAAAGTTGTCGTCCGCGAGCACCATGTCCGCAACGCCTTTCGTTACGTCTGTGCCGGTGATGCCCATTCCGATGCCGATGTCGGAAGCCTTGATCGACGGAGCGTCGTTTACGCCGTCGCCCGTCATGGCGGTGACGTAGCCTCTCGCCTTCCACGCCTTGACTATCCTGGTCTTGTGTTCGGGCTGAACGCGGGCATAAACGGAATATTTCGGCACAATTTCGATGAGCTCTTCGTCGGAATATTTGTCAAGCTCTGCGCCGACTACGGCTTCGTCGGGGTTGGAGATGATCCCGAGATCCCTGCCTATGGCAACGGCCGTGTCCTTATGGTCGCCCGTTATCATGATCGGTCTGATGCCGGCTTCGCGGCATTCTTTGATCGCTTCGTAAACCTCCGGTCTGCAGGGGTCGATCATGCCGACAACGCCGATAAAGATAAGGTCTTTTTCAAGCTCTTGCGGTTCAAACGAAGACGGAACGGCTTCATATTCTCTGTATGCGGCGCAAAGCACCCTGAGCGCCTTGTCCGCAAACGATTTGTTGGAAGCGTTGATCTCATCCTTGAGCTCCTGCGTCATGGGGACAACTTTGCCGTCTTTCAGGAAGCCGGTGCATCTTTCAAGCATGACGTCGCAGGCGCCTTTTGTATATTGGATGATCTTACCGTCGACGTTATGGACGGTCGACATCATCTTTCTGCCGGAATCGAACGGAGCTTCGCCGATACGGGGAGCGGTTTTTTCGAGCTCATATTTCGGCATGCCGAGCTTGTTAGCGAAGTTTACGAGCGCGCATTCCGTCGGCTCGCCCGTTGAATTTTCTTCGCCGGGTTTTATCTCGGCGTCACTGCAAAGCGCCATAGCCTTAGCAAGCAGCTCCTTGTCGGACGTAAATTCGTCGACGACCGTCATCTTGTTCTGCGTGAGAGTTCCGGTCTTATCCGAGCAGATGATCTGGGTGCAGCCGAGAGTTTCAACGGCAGTAAGCTTTCTGATGAGCGCCTGGCGCTTGCTCATCGCGGTAACGCCGATGGAAAGGATGATCGTGACGACCGCCGGAAGTCCCTCGGGGATCGCAGCGACGGCGAGTGCTACGGCTGAAATGAATACCTTTATTATTATATCGAATATTTCGCTCGTCTGGATACCGCCGATAAAGTTTTCAACTATTCCTACAATGAAGACGAGCACGGATATGCCGAGGACGAGCTTTGTGAGGAATTTGGAGAGCTCCGCCATCTTCTTCTGGAGAGGAGTCTGCTCTTTTTCCGCCTGGGAAAGCGCGTCGGCGATCTTGCCCATCTCGGTGTCCATTCCGGTTCCGGTGACGACGGCTTTGCCTCGTCCGTAAACGACGGTCGAGCCGCTGTAGAGCATATTCTTCCTGTCGCCCAGAGCCACGTCGGCGTCAGAGTCTTTGCACATCAGGACGTCGACGATTTTGCTGACGGGTACGCTTTCGCCCGTCAGAGCCGCTTCCTCGACCTTCATGGAGTGGCTTTCGATAATGCGGCAGTCCGCGGGAACGGCGTCGCCCGCTTCAAAGAGAACAACGTCGCCCAAAACAACGTCCTCGCTCTTTATTACGACAACTTCTCCGTCGCGCAGCACCTTGCTCGTTGCGGCGGTCATTTCCATGAGCGCATCCATCGCCGCCTCCGCCTTGCTCTCCTGGACAAGGCTCATGATCGTGTTGATTATTACGACGACAAGGATAACCAGAACGTCCGCGAAATCCGAAAGCTTCGGAACGCCCTTCGCCTCGATCACGGCGACGACAGCCTGTATCGCCGCGGCGACGATAAGCATTATGATCATCGGGTCTGCAAGCGAGCCGATAAACTTTTTGAACAAACTTTCTTTTTCAGCCTCTTTCAACTTGTTTTTTCCGTTTTCGGCAAGTCTTTTTTCGGCTTGTTCGGACGTCAATCCCTTTTCGCTCGTGTTGAGGGACTGCATCACTTCTTTGGCTTCTTCAAGATAGTGCTTCATGCGTACGCATCCTTTCATGTTCTGTCGAAAAAGACCCTTGGCAGCATAACTGCCAAAGGTCTTGCTTCCGTAAATTCGGTCCGAAAGCCAGCCGTAAACGGCGAGTGTTGACCTCCGGATTTTCAAAGCTACTCCCCTTCAGGAACTAACAGGAGTATTTTAACAAATATTATCATATTTGTCAAACATTTTATTTAACGATCGCTTTAAACCTTTCAAACGCTTTTTCCCATTTGTCAGCGTCCGCAGGCTCGTAGGTTTTGAGCGTCTCGCACTGCGCTATGGTCTCCCTCGCCTGTGATATGCCGTCGAGCTCTCCGCAGGCGATCAGCTGAACGCAGACGTTGCCCAACGCAGTCGCTTCGACCGGGCCGGCGACGACCTTTGTGTTGCAGGCTCCGGCGGTCATTTTGCAAAGGAGCGTGTCCTTCGTGCCGCCGCCGATCATGTTGATCGTATCATAATCTTTGGCGACGCATTTTTTAATTTTTTCAAAAACGAGCCTGTATTTCATCGCAAGGCTTTCGTACATACATCTCATGATCTCCCCGACCGTTTCGGGCACGGGCTGACCGGTTTTTTTGCAATAATCCTTTACCCTCTGCGGCATATTCCCGGGAGACGCAAAGATCGGGTCGTCCGGGTCGATGAAGCAGCGGAAGCTCTCGCTTTCAAGCGCCGCCTTTTCAAGGTCGGCGAAGGAATAGTCGCTGCCTTCCTTTTTCCACTGCCTTCTGCTCTCCTGGATGAGCCAGAGCCCGGCGATGTTCTTCACAAACCCGATGGCGTCGCCGAAGCCGCCCTCATTGGTGACGCTCATCTCGTAGGTCGTGTCGTTGACAACAGGTTTTGAGAGCTCCGTTCCGAAGATCGACCACGTTCCGCAGCTGATGAAGGCGATGTCGCCCTGTGCTTTCGGCACGGCGCTGATGGCTGACTGGGTGTCGTGGCCGCAGACGGCTATAACGGGAACACTCTTCAAGCCAAGCTCCTCGCAGATCTCATCGCGAAGCATGCCGACAACTGTTCCGCTCTTTACGATGGGGGCAAATTTTTCCTCGCTGATTCCAACCATTTCGAGCAGATCTTTGTCCCATTTGCCGCTGTTGACGTCGATCATCTGCGACGTTGTGGCAACGGAATATTCCGACACGGCGTTGCCCGTCAGGAAATATGAAAACAGGTCTGGCATGAACAGGATCTTGTCGGCTCTGCGGAGCGTTTCGGGGTCGTTTTCCTTCAACGAAAGGAGCTGATACAGCGTGTTGAATTCGAGAAACTGTATTCCCGTTTTTTCGTATATCTCCCTTTTTGGCATGAGCTTTTCGGCGATGGCGATCATGCCGGAATTCCTCCTGTCCCTGTAGTGGACGGGGTTTCCAAGCAGGTTTCCGTTGCTGTCGATAAGCCCGAAGTCGACACCCCAGGTGTCGATCCCGATGCTGTCGAATCCGCCGGCGTTCTTTGCCTTGAGGATTCCCTGCTTTATCTCGTGAAAAAGTCTGAGAACGTCCCAATACATCACTCCGTTGACTGTCACGGGGTCGTTTGAAAAACGGTGCACCTCTTCAAGAGAAACAATGCCGTTTTCATATTTTCCAATTATTGCTCTTCCGCTCGAAGCACCGAAATCAAACGCTAATACTCTTTTCATTTTAATTCATCCTTTTAAAGAGGGGACAACGATTTTCGCATTGTCCCCGATTTTTATAAAATTATCTTATGCTGAAAATGATGTCGCCCGTCGACGGGAACGGCCAGAATTTTTTGTCCGTCATCGTTTCGAGCTTATCGGCCGTCTGCCTGAGGGCGTTCATCTTCGCCAGGACGTTGTCCTTATAGAAGAACGCGAGTTCCTCGGCGTCGCCGATGTCCGCTGCGCCGTCGACGTCCGCCTGAAGCGCCTCGATGTCTTTGTAAAGCTTTGCGCTCAGAGAAGATATCTTCGTCAGGAGTTCGACTTCGGCAGTTGTATTGATCTTGCTGCTGACCGCGGTTTTGGTGTTGACCGTGTCGCCGAGCTCTTTCGAGAAGGCGATAACGGCGGGCAGGATCTGCATCCTCGCCATGTCGAGCATGGTGAGCGCTTCGATGTTGACGATCTTGCTGTAGTTTTCAAGATATATCTCGTATCTTGCGTCCATCTCGGTCTTCGTGAAAACCTTGTGCTTTGTGAAAAGCTCGACGTTTTTGGGGTCGATATACGCTTTCACGCAGTCCGGAGTTGTCTCGAGGTTGAGAAGTCCTCTCTTCTTGGCTTCCTCCACCCATGACGCATCATAGCCGTTGCCGTTGAAGATGATGCGCTTGTGCTCCTTGATGGCTTTCCTGATGAGCTTGTGGAGGTTTTCGTTGAAATCACCCTGCGCTGTTTCGAGGAAATCCGCATATCTCGAAAGTACGTCCGCAACGGCGGTGTTGATGACAGTGTTCGGGCTGGAGATCGAATGAGCCGAGCCGAGCATACGGAACTCAAACTTGTTGCCGGTGAAAGCAAAAGGAGAAGTCCTGTTCCTGTCAGTCGTGTCGCGCGGGAATTTCGGCATTGTATGTACGCCGATCTTCATGATCGACTGTTCTTTGGAGTCGTACTGTTCGTCCTTTTCGATCGATTCAAGTATCTCCGTCAGCTCTTCGCCGAGGAAGATCGAGACGATCGCGGGAGGAGCTTCGTTGCCGCCCAGACGGTGGTCGTTCCCCGCGCCTGCGACGGAAGCCCTGAGCATACCCTGATATTCGTCAACGGCCTGGATCACCGCGCAAAGGAAGATCAAAAACTGCGCGTTCTGGTGGGGAGTGTCGCCGGGCTCAAGCAGGTTCATGCCGGTATTGGTGGAAAGCGACCAGTTGTTATGTTTGCCGCTGCCGTTGATGCCCTCGAACGGTTTTTCGTGGAGAAGGCAGACAAGCCCGTGGCGCGAGGCGACCTTTTTCATCATCTCCATCGTCAGCTGGTTGTGGTCGGTCGCGATGTTGGTCGTGGAATAGATCGGTGCAAGCTCGTGCTGTGCCGGAGCGGCTTCGTTGTGCTCCGTTTTTGCGAGCACGCCGAGCTTCCAGAGCTCCTCGTCGAGCTCTCTCATATATGCACTGACGCGGGGTTTTATCGTTCCGAAATAGTGATCCTCCAGTTCCTGTCCCTTCGGGGGTTTTGCGCCGAAGAGAGTTCTGCCCGTGTAGACGAGGTCGGGACGTTTGTCATAATATTCCTTGTCGATGAGGAAATACTCCTGCTCCGGTCCGACGGTCGTCTTGACCATCGTAACGTCTTCATTGCCGAAAAGCTTGAGGATCCTTTTCGCCTGCTTTGTGATGACTTCCATGGAGCGAAGCAGGGGAGTCTTTTTGTCAAGAGCTTCGCCGCCGTAGGAGCAAAACGCCGTCGGGATGCAAAGCGTGTCGTCCTTGATGAACGCATAGGAAGTCGGGTCCCAAGCGGTATATCCCCTCGCTTCAAAAGTCGCGCGCAGCCCGCCCGACGGGAAAGAAGAAGCGTCCGGCTCGCCCTTAATGAGCTCCTTGCCCGAAAACTCCATGATGACGTTTGCGTCGTCGATCGGGGAGATGAAGCTGTCGTGCTTCTCGGCAGTGATCCCTGTCATCGGCTGGAACCAATGGGTGAAATGGGTCACGCCCTTTTCGACCGCCCAGTCCTTCATGGCGTTCGCCACGACGTTTGCGACGTTGGGATCGAGGGATTTGCCGTTTTCGATGGTCTTGTGGAGTGCTTTGTAAGTTTCTTTCGGGAGCCTTTCTTTCATCGTTTTGTCGTTAAAAACGAGCGTTCCGAAAAGTTCAGGTACTTTTGTCATGTCAGTTCTCCTTCTTAAAATAGTTGGGGAAAAACGCTTTCAGGCTGTAGTTAAACTTGTCGGCGTTGAGGAATTTGCTTTTGTTCCTGCCCAGGAAGATCGTCTGAAAAAGCTCCACATAGATGATCCTCAGGCAATATATCGCTCTTTCCCTGTTGTCGGTAAACCGGCGGGCGAACTTCTTCCTGTAATAGCTGTTGGAAGCTATTTCGGAAATCGTTTTTGCGCTGAAGCTTCCGGCAAAAAGCGAAAGCACGTCGATCCTCGGTGACTGCTTTGTGGCGAGCGCCGCCGCCTGTTCGGGCAGGTTGGATTCGATCGTCTTGCAGTGGAACTGCCTGGGCTGACCGGTTTTTTCTTTCTTGTAAACCGTTTTGACGAATTTTTTCATCAGGTACGGGTTGTGGTAAGCGATGTCAAAATAGTTCATGATCATTCCGCTCTGGTCGACGGAGAGATTGATGAGCCTCTCCGCCCTTTCCTTTTCGGCTTCGGCGTGTCTGAGCGAGTCGGCGGCGGAAAAAACCTTTTGCTGAATCCTGTCGGTGCTTTTCCCGGTGCCGAGGAAGAAATATTTGCTGAAAAGTCCGCCCGTTCCGTCGCTTGAGACGAGGTTTGTCACCTCGTCCTTTTTCAGCGCTTTCGCTATCTCAACGTCGCGGAAAGCGTTCGGATCGAACGCAGTTCCCTCCGTGATGAAAACGAGCAGGGGAAGATAGTTGAGCACGTCTTTTCCGATCTCGCCCAACGTCAGATCCGTGTTCTTGAAGCTGTCGCAGATCTTTTCGAGCGTACCGCGCTTCTTTTCCGCGTTGAAGGTGCAGCAGTATGCGCGAACGTGCCTCCTGGGCGGGTCGTTCAACCGCGCGTGGTGGATTATGTAAGTCGAATCATAATCGCCGCGGAAATCAACGGCGTATTTGCCTTTTTTGCATTTTATGACCTCGTCGTCGAAGATCCTGTCGTACCTCTCCGCCGTGACGTTATCTCTTTTGTGGTATTCGATGTTCTGCGCCGCCCTCTCGGCGATGTAGCCGCTTCTGAGGTTGATCTCCGTATATTTCATGTATGCCGCCTTGAAAACGTCGTAAACGAGCGTCCTGTTGTCGCCGATATAGCCTTTGTCGATGAATTCGCCGATGCTGTCCTCGTCGAGGTACCAGTCGGTTTCGGCGGCATGGTTTATGATATTTTTTATCGAAGAAGAAATGTAAACGTCCTCTCCGTCAAAATGATAAAAAACGTGGCTCTGGCCGCAAAGGTGGTCATGGAAGATGAAGGCTTTTTCGATTTTCCTGTCGATGACGACAAGGTTGTAAAGCCCGTCAAAGATCTCCGTTATGTTCAAGCCGTGGATCTTGTAAAGCCCGACGATCTCCGAGTAGCTCAGCGCCTTCCCGCTTTTGTCAAAAATGTTGCCTGTCAGCGCAAGCGTGATCGTCTCCGTTTGGAAAACGCTGTTGACGTTTTTCAGAACTTCGGTCTCCTTCTCGCGAGAGATAATGTTGACTTTCAGGCAAAAATCGTTTTGCATCTTTCTCAATCCTTTACGCAAATCTTTCAGTCTGCCGAAGGCGGCGCCTCAAACAGCGGCGTTGAAAAATATCGTTCCGCCGTGTCAGGCAAAATGGTCACGACTGTCTTGCCTTTGCCGAGCTTTTTGGCAAGCTTTATGGCGGCGGCGACGTTCGTTCCGCTGCTGATGCCGCACATTATGCCTTCTTTGGCGGCAAGGTCTTTCGACGTCTGGAGCGCCTCGTGATCCTTTATGATGCAGATGTCGTCGAATATCTCCGTGTCGAGGATCTTCGGGATAACTCCGTCGCCGATGCCCATCTGGACGTGGGTTCCGATCGATCCGCCGGAAAGGATCGCGGCGTCCTCCGGCTCGACCGCCCAGATCGTGATGTCGGGGTTATATTTCTTCAAGGTCTGCCCGATACCCGTGATCGTTCCTCCCGTTCCGATGCCGGAACAGAAGCCGTGGATCGGCCCGTCGACCTGTTTTATAATCTCCATTCCCGTAACGTCCCTCTGGACTTCGGGGTTGGCGGGGTTTTCAAACTGCTGGGGGACGAAAACGTTCTCGTCTTCGCGCTTCATCTTCATCGCAAGCTCCAGGCACTGCTCGATGCATTCGCCGATGTTGCCCGCGTCGTGGACAAGGATAACTTCGGCGCCGTAATGGTTGACAAGAAGCCTCCTTTCCTCGCTGACCGAATCGGGCATAATGATCTTGACCTTATAACCCAAAACCGCGCCGACCAGCGCAAGGCCTATGCCCTGGTTTCCGCTCGTCGGTTCAACGATGACGGTGTTCTCGTTGAGTAGCCCCTGCTCCCTGGCGCGAAGAATCATGTTATAGGCGGTCCTCGTTTTGATCGAGCCGCCGACATTTAGACCTTCAAATTTTACAAGTATCTCGGCGCTGTCACCGTCGGTCATCCTGTTGAGCCTGATGAGCGGTGTGTTGCCCATTGATTGCAAAATGTTATCATAAATCATATCTAAAACGCCTTTTCAAATAATATTACATTTTATTATATATTATTTTGTCGGTCAATTCAAGCACGGGAACATTCTTTTTTAAAATATTTTCAATCTTTTTTCATTTGGAGCCGATAACGCCCGTCAAATACAACTCATTTTTTTACAAAATCACCAACGGCAAAACGGATGGGAACAGCCGCATTCAGATGAAAACGATGTTTTTCTCTCTTGAAGACTGTTAAAAAAGCGCCCGCCAAAAGGCGGGTGCATGTTGCTTTTTGTTTTCTTATTTTACATACTGATTAATCATCTGATCGAGCTTGTTGTCAAACGCGGTGTAAACCGAATAATCAAGCGCGCTCCTGTTGCAGTGGCCTGAGTTCGGGAATACGGAATAGTGGTAGTCGACGCCGTATGCCTTGAGGACTTTTTCAAGTGCGTCGCCGTTGGACTTGAAAACTTTCTTGTCTTCGCCGCAGTAGTTAAAGATCGTCGGAACCGTTGACGCATTTACATAGCTGATGGGTGAGATCGCAAGCAAAGCCTGCGAAGTTTCGGCGCTGAGAAGGTTGTCGAGGTTGATGTCGCGTCCGGCAAGACGGCTGAAAATCGTCATCATTGAATACGCCGGGATGTCGTTGCCCTTGAAGAAGCCGCTGTCGGTCAGGTTCGCAGGGCCGCAGATGTTGTAGCAAAGGGCGATGTTGACAGGGCTCTTGTCCTTATAGGTGTAGCAATACATCATCGCAAGGTGCGCGCCCGCAGACTTACCCCATACCATGGCTTTGTTGATCTGATAGCCCTTGGAGCTGCAGACCTGGACGATCTTTTTGACAGCGTTGTTGATGTCTTCGAGCATCGTCCGGCAGTTGATCGAGCCGTCGTCAAGCTTTACAAGACGGTAGTTGATGTTAGCGGAGATCATGTTCTTCTCTTTCGCATAAGGCGTAATCAGCTCGGTCTCCTCGGACTTGTCGCCGTAAGACCATGCGCCGCCGTGGATGAAGATCGCAATGCTCAGCCTGCTGCCTATGCCCTGCGGGATCATGAGGTCAAACTTCTGCTGTGCGTCGGAGCCGTACTCGACGTCGACGGAGATGTCGTAACCTGTGGGCGTCGTGTTGACGGGCGTGCTTCCGCCGCCGTTGTTTCCGCCGCTGCTGTTGCCGCCTCCGATGCCGAAGATCGACAGTATCGCCATAATGATTGATACGATAAAACTTGCTATTGCCATGTTCATTCCCTCTTTCCGGAAAAATCAAAAAAATTCATCGGCGTTTTCGCCATTTCCCTATTTTCATTATAGCCCTCGGTTCCCCTGTTTGTCAATGATATGCAGGAAGATTCTATATTTGTTTTTTGTGTCAATTATTCATAATTTCCGAAATCCGTGCGGCGCAAAAAAATCCACTCCCCGCAAGAGAGAGTGGACAAAAAACAAAGCTCTGATTATTTTACATATTTGTTGATCATCTGGTCGAGCTTGTTGTCGAGGGCTGTGTACGTTGCATAGTCGAGGTCGCTCCTGCCGCAGTGGTTGGAATTGGCGAACTCGGCGTAATAGTAGTCGACGCCATACATCTTGAGAACTTTTTCAAGGTCGTCGCCGTTCGATTTGGGAACGAGCTTATCTCTGCCGCAGGAATTGAAGATCGTCGGAACCGTTCCCGCATTGACGTAGTTTACCGGAGAAACCCTGAGCAGCGCATTCGCCGTGGACTCGGTCAGGAGATTTCCGGCGTTGATGTCCTGCCCCGTAAGGCGCGACTGGAGAAGAAGCATCTGCGCCGGAGGGATGTCGTTGTCGGTATAGTATTTTGCATCGGTCAGGTTTGTCGGGCCGCAGATGCTGTAGCAAAGCCCGATCGTGAAGGGGCATCTGTCCTTGTAGGTGTAAGAATACATCAGAGCGATATGTCCGCCGGCGGATTCGCCCCAGACCATCGCCTTTTTGACCGCATAGCCTTTCGACCTGCAGACTTCAGCGATCTTGTTCATCGCCGCCTGGATGTCTTCAAGGATCGTCTGGCAGGTGTACTGCGGGCTGTCGAGGAGAAGAAGACGGTAGTTTACGTTCGCCGTGATCATATTCTTTTCTTTCGCATAGGTCATGACCTCGTCGGTTTTCTGAGATTTGTCGCCGCCGAACCATGCGCCGCCGTGGATATGAACGGCGAGACCGAGCGTTGTGCCGACGCCCTGAGGAAAAGCGATGTCCAGCTTCTGCTGCTCGTGCGGGCCGTATGAAACGTCTGCGGAAATGTCATAGCCGGTCGGAGTTGTATTGACGGGAGTTGTGCCGCCGTTGTTGCTTCCGCCGCCGCTACTGCCGCCACCGACTCCGAAAATTGAAAGTATTGCCATAATGATAGCCACGATAATGCTTGAAATTGCTGCCATAATATTACCTTCTTTCACAGATCCTGCTCCGCGCCCGAAAGCCGGGACTTCCCGGAGCATACCAATTATATGACTATTTTTTCAAATTGTCAATCGGTTTTATACAAAAATATTGCTCGTTTTCAGCTCATTTTGTTGCAATTGTCATTTTACGTATTTGTCGATCATCTTGTTCAGGTGGTAATCGAAAGCGGTGTAGGTGAAGAAATCAAAGCCGTGTCTTCCGCAATGGTTTGAGTTCGCAAAGTTGTCGTAGTAATAGTCGACGCCGTTTGCTTTGAGAGCTTTTTCAAGGCGCTGCGCGTTCGACAGGGGGATGAGGGGATCTCTTCCGCAGGAGTTGAAGATCGTCGGCACGCTCGCCGAAGTCACGCAATACACGGGAGACACTCTTTTGAGCTCGCTCTGGGTTTCCTCGGCGAGGAAATTCTCCGCCGTAACTTCTTTGCCCGATAGGGCGCTCTGGAAAAGAAGCACCTGCTCGGTGGTGAACTCGGTTTTGGAGAAATAGTTTGTGTCGGTCAGGTCTGTTGCGCCGCAGATGCTGTAGACAAGTCCGATGTCAACCGGGCTTTTGTCCTTATAAGTGTAAGCGTACATCAAAGACAGGTGACCGCCGGCAGATTTGCCCCAGATGATCGCCCTTTTGATCGAATAGCCTTTTTCGCTGCAGATCTCAACGATCTTTTTGACGCCGTTGTCAATGTCCTGAAGCTGGGTGTCGCAGGTGAGCTCTTTCCTTTCAGCGCTAAGGAGCCTGTAGTTTACGTTGGCGGAGATCATGCCTTTTTCCGCCATATACTGCGTCTTATCCGTTTCGTAGGATTTGTCGCCGCCAAACCATGCGCCGCCGTGGATGAAAACGGCAAGGCTGAGCTCTTTGCCGAGCCCTTCGGGGATGATCAGGTCGAGCGTCTGTCCCTCCTCGTCGCCGTAGGCTACGTCAGTCATCACGTCATAGCCCGACGGATGCGGCACGCCCACGCCGAAAACCGCAAGAAACGAGATCGTCAGCATCATAAAAAAGCTTGCTATTTTGGAGATCATTGTTTTTACCTTCCTTCTGTTTTTCTCTCTTTATCGTTTTACGTATTTTTTAAGCATTGATTCAAGGTGCAGGTCGAACAGCTTGCAATAGCCGTAATCGTCTTTGACTCTTCCGCAGTGCGGCGAGTTCGGGAATTCCATATAGTAGTGATCCACGCCGTTTTTCTTGAGCGCGGCGGCAAGCTTTTCGCCGTCGGATGTTTGAACAAGAGGATCTTTCCCTCCGGAATAATAAAGCGTGGGGACGCTGTCGGGCGTGACGTAGTAGAGGGGCGACACACTCTTCCTTGCTTCGATCGCGGCTTCGCCGGTGTAGTTGTCGAGCGTGATGTCGGCGCTCGTGAGCAGCTTCTGGAGCGTCGCCATTTCCCGGCCTTTGATCTCGCAGGTCGTGAAATACCAGTTGTCGGTCAGGTCGGTCGGGCCGCAGATGCTGTAGCAAAGCCCTATGTTGACCGGGCTTGTTTTCTTGTATTTATAGCAATACATCGTGGAAAGATGACCGCCGGCTGATTCGCCCCAGAGCATGGCTTTCGTGACGTTATAGCCGTTTTCTTTGCAGACCTCAACGATCTTCTTTAACGCATTGTCGATGTCCTGAAGCTGGGCTTCGCAGTTTATTCCCGGATCCGATTCCGTAAGAAGCCTGTAGTTGACTCTCGCGCAGATCATGTCGTCGAGCATCTTCCTGTCGCTGAAATATCCGTAAAGGATGCTGTAGGACGTGTTCTTGTCGCCGCCCCACCATGCGCCGCCGTGGATGTAGACGGAAAGGCTCAGATCGCTGCCGATCCCCTCGGGGAACGTGATGTCAAAAACCTGCTGGGGCGATTCGCCGTAGGAAACGTCCGTCAGCTCCTTGTATCCCTTCGGGATTTTCCTCGTAAAATCAAGCTTCAGCTGTATCGAGCCGAATAGCGAAACGACAGTCATGACGACCGCCAGCAAAAAACTTTGTACTTTCAACATTTTTATCGATCCTTTCCGCAGACGTATTTGTCTGTCATTTGTTTAAACTTTTTTTCAAAAACTTTGACCTTTTTTCTGTCAGCCTTGTCTCTGCGGCAATGCTTTGAATTGTCAAAGCAGTCGTAGTAATGGTCGACGCCGTTTTCTTCGAGCGCCTTTTCAAGCGTCACGGCGTTGGAGACCGGAACGAGAACGTCCTTTCCGCACGAATTCAGGATCGTCGGCGGCACGTCCTTTGTAACGTAGGTCACGGGAGATACCGTTTTGAGCATATCGACGTTTTCCGGCTCCTTCATACTTTCGTAGGTAAGTTCTTTGCCAATGAGCAGGCTTTTGAGCATGAGCATATCTTTCCTCGAGATCTCTATCGGGGGGTTAAAATATGCGTCGTCGTTCATGTCGGTCGGGCCACAATCGCTGTAAACGAGGACGATGTCCACGGGGCTTTCGTCCTTGAATTTGTAGGCATACATCAGCGCAACGTGCGCGCCCGCCGACTCGCCTTCGAGCACGGCTTTCTTCAGCTCATAGCCTTCTTTTTTGCAAATCTCAACTGTTTTCTTCATCGCGGCATGGATGTCGTCCATGATACAGCTGCAGTCGACGTCATAGTTCCCGTCCTTCAGGAGACGGTAGTTGAAGTTCGCGCCGATCATATTCCTCTTTTTCACGAACGGCTCCAACGACTCCGTGACGTCGCTCTTGTCGCCGCCGATCCATGCGCCCCCGTGGATCCTGACGTAGAGATCCGCCTGCTTTTGCGCCTTTCGGGGGATGACAATGTCGATCTTCTGAAGCTCATGGTCGCCGTACGGCACGTCCTCGAAGATTTTATATTTTTTTTCGTTGTTAAAAATATCACTCGGTCCGCTCAATTTTCCCGACTCCTTTTGCAATGATCAGCGGGATCGTCCCGCCGTGAGATCAATTACCATTATATCACCTTCTTGAGCCAAAATCAACACACCGAATCAATTGAATACGATCTTTTTTCGGAGAATAAAAATTTACAAATGAGTTGTATTTTCTTATTGATATTGGTGAATAAAAGTTGTATAATATACTTTATCAAACGATCAGGAGGTCATTTACGTGGACGATCAGGAAAACAAAAACGTTTTTGACGGAAACGACGAACCGGAAAAAACCGAATCACCCGAAGCTCCCGCCGAAGAGAAGGAAGCTTCGCCTGTTCCGGAGGAAACAGCTCCGGAAAGCGAACCGCTCGACGACAAATCGTTGATCGAGTCGCAGCTCGACGACCTTGTCTCTCAGCTGAAGGCTAAAAACGAAGAATGGATCCTCAAGAACGACATTCAGGACTGGAGCGGACTTGTTGACGACTCCCGCCAGGACGCAGAGGATTTCGTGCTCAACGAATCCTCCGACATCAGCGAAGAAAAAATCGAACAGATCGAGGTCATGGAGATCGACGAGGACGACGAACGTCTTTGCAGCATCTGCCACCGCAGGCTCAAGTTGGAAAAAGACGGCGTCACCTACGAATACTGCAAAAGATGCCGCAACGAGCTCCTGGAAACAAGCTACAACTGGAAAAGTGTTGTCACGTTCATCCTCTCCTGCGTTGTTTTCGTTTTTGCCGTTGCGCTCAGCGCCGTTGCGATAATCAACTCTCTTGGAGTCAGCAAGGCCGCCTCGCTCACCGAGCAGAAAAAGCTCGTCTCGGCGTCCAACGCATACTCGACGCTCCTTGCGTCTTCTTCGGGCGACTCCTCCTATGCGCCGCTTTCGCTCAAAGACTTTTTCGGCGTGAACCCCGGCGAAAACACGATCAGGGATTACGTCAAGGTCCTGTTCCAACGCGGAGATCTCTCAACGCTCAAAACGGTTCTGGACACTTACTACTCCGAAGACGACTTTGAGAAACCGCAGAATTCGGACATAAAGCCGATCAGCGACGCTGTTAAGGGGCTTTACGACGTCGGCAACAGGGCGACGAGCATTGTCGCCGCTTTCCAGGGCACGATCACCAAAGATGAGGCCGACAACGCGATCGCCGAGCTTGAAAAAATGAAAGACGACGAATCGCTCGACCCCATTTATCTGACATATTATCAGTATTATGTTACCACTATGCTGCAGGACGGCTTCGACCTTCAGCTCGAATACCTCGAAAAGCTCAAAGAAGAAGCTCCTCAGCTTAAGATCTTCTACATTTCCAGCTTCGCGAGCACCTACCTCTACATGGGCGACTACGAAAAGTGTATCGAATATTGCGACCTTGCGCTCAAGGACGACGTTGAAGATTTTACGAGCTGGAGACTTAAGATCAGAGCCCTCAGCCGTCAGAAAAAATACGACGAGGCTTTGGCTCTCTCGCAAGAAGCTCTCAGCCTTGCGAAAGATATCTACACCGATTCTTCGGACGGCTCTTCGCCGGACGTCACCTACGGTCACCCGGTATACCTTGAACAAGCGATCATCTATGGCATTAAGGGCGACATGAAAAAGGCTCAGGACGCCATCGACAAGGCATATCAGGGTCAGCTCACGCTCGATTCGGCCTACCTTTACGCCATGATCAACAAGAAGAACGGCAACGACGAAGCGTATGACGAAGTCGTCAATATGCTGGCTCAGTACGAAATGACGATCCCGGCGATCTGCGACGAATACATCAGCGGCGCCAAAACGCTTGAAGAAGTTTTAATTGACGGAAAGGTGGCATGGTACGAATGACAGCTCTTTACGTGATTACAAAATATCTGACTTTCCCCGGCGCTTTTTTGAGATGCTTCTGGGAACAGTTTATGTGCAAGCTCAATAAGCTCCCCATCGAAAACAACAAATGTCTCCAGACAAACGAAATGTGCGGTCACATCGAGCACGAGATGTCGCCCGGAAAAGCAAAAGGCTTTTTCTTCACCTTCATCCCCGGGCTGCTGACGTTTGTCATGGGCGTTGTATGCCTGATCCCGCCGCTCGTTGACCTGTTCATCCTCGACGTTTCGTCGACTCCCGTCAGGAGCGTGTGCTACGTTTTGCTTTATCTCGCGGTCTCAATGCTCACGAACATTTTCCCGAGCGTGGAGGACGCAATGGTCATGTGGGAGAACTATCTGGAGTTCGGAACAGGACTCAGGGCCCTGTTCTTCCTCGGCGCGATAATCATGAAAATCGGCGCATTCTGCGAAAAATATACGGTCACCTTCTGGACCAACCTCGCGATCGCGGCGCTGATAATTTTCCTCTGATTTTATTCAAAAAAGACGGGCAACGGCTAATTGTCCGTCTTTGATTTTCCCGAAACCAACGCAAAGGACGTGCAACAAATGGTTCTCATCTCGCCATCAATGCTCTCGTGCGATTTTTCCCGCTTGGGAGAAGAAACGAAGAACATCTCCCTGTGCGGCGCCGACATGATCCACCTGGACGTTATGGACGGGGTCTTTGTGCCAAATATCACTTTCGGCGCGCCCGTCATCGGCGCGATCAGGAAATATTCCGACAAGATCTTTGACGTCCACCTCATGATAAAGGATCCCTATAAATATATCGATGACTTCAAAAAAGCCGGCGCAGACCTGATAACCTTCCACCTCGAAAGCGACAGCGACGCCATCGAGACCGTCGAAAAGATCCGCTCCCTGTCGATAAAGCCGTCCGTCAGCATCAAACCGTCCACCCCTGCCGAAGCGGTTTTTCCGCTCCTCGACAAGGTCGACATGGTGCTCGTCATGACGGTCGAGCCCGGGTTCGGCGGCCAGAAATTCATGGCGGATATGCTGCCGAAGATCAAAAAGATAAAAGACGAGATCGACCGCCGCAACCTCGACGTGATGATCCAGGCTGACGGCGGGATCGGCGAAGACAATATCAAAGCGCTCTACGACGCGGGCGTCAGATGCTTCGCCGTCGGAAGCGGCGTTTTTGGGGCGAACGACAGGGCGAAAGCCATTGCCATGCTCAAAAAGTCAGTGGAATAAGTCGGAGCAAACCTTCCCCCAATATTCCTTTGTGTGAGCAACGGAAGCGCTGCCCTGGCCGCAGAAAAGCGCATATTCTCTGACGCGGTTTTTTATTCCCCCGATGTCCGGGATCCTCTCGAAAACGAGGCGGTATTTTTCCTTTCCATCGTAGTACAGCCCTGCCTTCAGGCAATCCGTGACTTCCATTTTCCTAAGGCAGGAATAGAGGTCGATCACGTCGTCGATGTTGCGAAATTCATAAACGGGTTTTTCACTGCACATCCTCACTGGCAGTCTACCGACACCGTCCCTGCCCATGTCCGGCACAGTGAAAAGGATGATGCATCCGCCCTTTGCGCACGGCAGTGTTTCTATCGTCATCTTCCCCGACGGGTCAATGTCCCGCCCGAGAAGTTTTCTCGCCTTTGCGAGTATGGTCCATATTACCCGTCTCGTATCTATGTTTGAATAGTCAAGCTCTTCATATGTTATGTCGAGCATGGTCATGTCTTCGTCCGACAGCTCGACAATTATCTTCGACGCATTTGGGGACTCGATTTTCATTCTCACGCCTCCGTCACCTTTATATTTGTTCTTATATTACTATGATATTACCGGTGCGATCGTTTCGCAATACAAAAAATCTGGGATTTTTCAAGGTTTGGTGCAATTATGTCTGACAAGTTTGAAGAAAACAGCATGAAAACGTTGAGGAGAAGAAAATGTTTTTACGACTTCTCCAAGGATTACCCCGGCACGCGCTACGACAAAAGCAAGCGCAGCAGCACAACTTACGAGCTTGATGGAAAAAGGATCTTTCTCAGAAGATTTCTGATCGTCCTTGCGGTCCTGCTGTGTTTCCTGCTGTCGTACTTCGTCGTCTTCACCGTGATTGGTATTTCCCACGAAAGCGTGGAAGGGCTTGACAGCGTCGGCGCGACGACCGTTTCCGAAACGTACACCGTCACCGACGGGGACATCATCGACATGATCCGCGAACGCTCCGAACAGGATCAGCCCTCGCAGGACGTTCAGGGCGAAGTCGGGGAGACCGGCGCGTCTTCCGACTCAAATATTTTGCAATAAGGCTCTGGTGAACATGGAACACATCGCATACAATTCAAGGCTCAGCTATCACAAAAGCAAATTCGGTGCAGTGCGCGAAGGCGAGGAGATCGTTTTTCGCATCGTGATGCCGAGATATTATCAGGTCAGCGCAGTTTATCTCCTTCTCTTCAACGACAACGGCAGATGCCACCGCATCGGATTTGACTGGGAGCGCATGGAGGGCGAACACGAGGAATGGTGGAGGCTCTCCCACTGCGTGCACGAAAAAGGACTGTATTTCTACCGTTTCGAATACGACACCCCTTCCGGCAGGCAGACTATTACAAAAATCAACGGCTGTCAGGGCGCTTTGTCCGACAGCGGTGAAAACTGGCAGCTCACCGTTTTCGACAAGGATTTTGAAACTCCCGATAGCTTCAAGGGCGGGGTGATATATCAGATCTTCCCCGACAGGTTCTGCGCTTCGGGCTCGGCGAAAAAGGACGTGCCCCCGGACAGAATCATGCAAAACGACATCTTCGCCATGCCCAAATGGGCTCCGGATGAAAACGGGATCGTCCACAACAACGATTTCTTCGGCGGCGACCTCAAGGGCATTGAAAAAAAGCTGGACTATCTTTCCTCGCTCGGCGTTACCTGCATCTACCTTAATCCCATTTTTAAGGCGCAGTCAAACCACAGGTACGACACCGGGGATTACGAGCTCATCGATCCCCTGCTCGGAACCGAAAAGGATTTCAGATCCCTTTGCAAAAAAGCAAAGGATAAAAACATAAAGATCATCCTTGACGGCGTTTTCAGCCACACCGGCATCGACAGCAAATACTTCAATTTTTACGGCAATTATGACTCCGTCGGCGCATATCAGTCGAAGGAATCGCCGTATTACGATTGGTACAAGTTCAAAAACTGGCCGGACGATTACGTCAGCTGGTGGGGAATCAGGATCCTGCCCGAGATCAACGAGGACGACGAAAAATATCTCGACTACATCTCCGGGCCGGATGGAATAATCCGCAAGTGGCTTCGCGCCGGAGCTTCCGGCTGGAGGCTTGACGTTGCGGACGAACTGCCCGACGTTTTCCTCGACAGGTTGAGGCTCGCCGTAAAGCAGGAAAACCGGGAAGCTTACATCCTCGGCGAAGTCTGGGAGGACGCGTCGAACAAGACGAGCTATTCCCAAAGAAGGCGATATCTCCTGGGCGATCAGCTTGACGGAGTGATGAACTATCCGTTCTGCGAGGCGATCTGCCGTTTTGTTCGCACCGGCGACACGAACGGTTTCGGCAACATGATCCTGACCGTCCTGGAAAACTATCCGAAGCCATGCGTTGACGTTCTGATGAATCATATCGGCACGCACGACACCTCAAGGATCGTCAACGTTCTCGCGGGGGAAAACTCGCAGGGGCGCGACAGGAAGTGGCAGTCCGAGCATCCCATGAGCTCCCAACAGCTCAAACGCGGCAAAAAGCTCCTGAAGATCGCCGCAGCGATCCAGTTCACCCTGCCCGGCATCCCCTCGATTTATTACGGTGACGAGGCGGGGCTCTCCGGATACGCCGATCCGTTCAACCGCAGGTTTTTCCCCTGGGGCGAGGAGGACGAGGATCTGACCGATTATTATCGCACCCTCGGCAAGATCAGAAAAGACCATGATTGCTTTAAAACGGGCGACTTTGAGCTTGTGTCCGACGTGTGCGGCTGCATAGCATTTATCCGTCACGGCGAACGCGATCACGTCATGACTATCGCCAACAGAAACCCGCACGCGATCGACTACAATCTCCCCGAAGGATACGCCGTTAAAAAAGTGCTTTCGGGCGCGCCGTCCGAAGGCTGCTGCGTCAAGGTTGACGGCGATTGCGCCGCTATAGTTCTGTTGACAAAAGAATGAAAAAGTTGTATTATTAATTTTGACTCAAAAATCCGAAAAAGGAGATCGGGAATATGAATGTTGCAGTTATACTTGCCGGCGGGAAAGGATCCCGTATGGGCATCATCGATATGCCCAAACAGTTTTTGGAAATCTACGGAAAACCCGTTGTGATCCACACCCTGGAATCGTTTGACGTGAACGAAAACATCGACGCCATCTGCGTCGTCTGCGTCAAAGAGTGGCAAAACGATCTCAAGGTCTGGCTGAAAGAATACGACATCAGAAAAGTGCGCTGGATCACCGACGCAGGCAAGACGAGACAGCATTCCTCTCTCAACGCGCTTGACGCAATAAAAGATTCCGTTTCCGACGACGATATCATTGTCATCCACGACGCCGCGCGCCCGCTCGTCTCCCAGAGGATCATCAACGACAACATCGAAAAAGTCAAAAAATACGGCGCCTGCGACACCGTCATCCCCGCTGTCGACACAATAATCACCAGCCTTGACGGCGAATACATCGACTCGATCCCGCCCAGGAAGGAATTCTACCGCGGTCAGACTCCCCAGTCGTTCACCTACAAAATCATCAGGGATTCCTACGACAGCTATTTTTCTCTCCCCGAAGACGAGCGTCCGTCGATGACCGACGACTGCGGACTTGTTCTCCACGGCGGCAAAAAGATAGGTCTTGCCCTCGGCGACAGAACAAACCTGAAGTTGACGACCATGGAAGACCTTCTTTTGATCAAATCAATGATCCGTGCCAACAGATAAACAAAGAGGTGCTGTTTAGTGTTTGTTAAAAGTTATAAGATCACCGAGCCGAAAAGGTTTGAGATTTTTATCGAAGACCTCAACTGCGACGGCATCCTTGTCCGCCCGGAATACCTCGCCGTGTGCAAAGCCGACATCAGGTATTACCTCGGAAACCGTGACGTAAACGTTCTGAAAAAGAAATTCCCAATGAGCCTGATCCACGAGGCGACGGGCGTTGTCATCAGGGACAAGTCCGGCGAATTTGAGCCCGGGCAGCGCGTTGTTATGCTCCCGTGCCTGAAAGCGGACTGCGACAACACAAAATGCATCAAATGCGTGCGCAACGACGACAAGCTCCTTGACAACTATTGCCCCGAATCCCGCTTCCGTTCAAGCAACTTCGACGGCTTCAGCAAGGAGATCATCAACACCGAATCTGAATATCTTATAAAGATCCCCGACGGCATCGGCGCGGAGGCTGTTTTCAGCGAACTCATCTCCGTCGGTTGCTGCGCGATGAGAAGGGCAGGGCTCTGGGAAAAGAAGGAAAAGAAAATCGCAGTTTGGGGCGACGGGATCATGGGATATATCATTTCCCTCGTCGCAAAATACGGCATCGGCGCCGACGTCAGCGTTGTCGGCCTGAGCCCCGAAAAGCTCGCGAAGTTCGATTTCGCCGACACTTATTTTGTCAACAACATCGAATCCATGCCCAACGTCTCCGTTGCGATCGAAGCCGTTGGCGGCAACGCCGCCGCTTCCGCCGTCAATCAGGCGATCGACAAGCTTTGTTCGGGCGGAAAGATCATCCTCAGCGGCGTGTCCAATGACAACGCTCCCATCAACACCAGAATGGTGCTCGAGCACGGTCTCACCCTCATGGGAACGACCAGAAGCGTCCGCTGTGACTTTGAAAAGGCGGTCGGACTTCTGACTCTCCCCGAATTTCGCGAAAGGATCCTTCGTCTCGTCGAAGGCATCGACGTTATCGACAACGTCAACGGTTATTACCGTGCGTTTGACGACGCCGCAAAATCCCAGGCGCTCGGCAAGAGAATTATGAAAATGGTATTTTGAATCATATTCACCGCTGAATTGTTATATACAGATTAAACGAGGTTATTTTATGCAATCTTTTGAACCCCTTTGGGAAGATGTAAAAAAGGAGTGTCAGAACAACATCTCCGAAGCGATCTTTGACCTTTGGTTCAAGGATCTGGAGTTCGTTGATTTTGACGGAGAAAACAACACCGCCATCTTGTCCACCGTTGAATTCAAGAAGAAGATCATCGACGCGAAATTCAAGGGCGTTCTGCAGGACGCTTTTGAAAAGGTTTTCGGTTTTCCTGTTGACGTGAGCGTTACATCCACCGCCGTGCAGAAGGACGTCCCTTCGGTTGACAGCTACAGCGACAACACTTTTGAAACTTTCGTTGTCGGTTCTTCCAACAAGTTCGCTCACGCCGCCGCAATGGCTGTCGCAAACAACCCCGGAAAAGCCTACAACCCGCTTTTCATATACGGCCACTCGGGTCTGGGCAAAACGCATTTGCTCAACGCCATCTGCAACGAGATCAGCAAGTCAAACCCCTCGGCGAACATCGTTTCGACAAAGGGAGAAACCTTTACCAACGAGCTGATCGAACACCTTAAACTCAGCAAAATGGATCTCTTCCACGAGAAATACAGAAACAGCGACGTCCTTTTGGTCGACGACATCCAGTTCATCGGCGGCAAAGAAACAACTCAGGAAGAATTCTTCCACACGTTCAACGAGCTGACCGACGCCGGAAAACAGATCGTTCTGACGAGCGACCGTCCCCCGAAAGAGATCGCAAGGCTCGACGAACGTCTTCGCACAAGGTTTGAATGGGGCTTGCTCGCGGACATCCAGCCGCCCGACATCGAAACCAGGATCGTCATCATCGAGCGCAAGGCGGATTCGCTCAACATAAAGCTCAAAGACGACGTCGTCATGTACATCGCCGAAAAGCTCAAGAGCAACATCCGTCAGCTTGAGGGCGCGGTCAAGAGGATGAAGGCGAGCATCGACCTCGGCTCCCCCGCCAACATCGCAATGGCGCAGAATGCCATAAAAGACATCCTTCACGACGAACAGCCTCCTGTGATCACGGTTGAAAAAATCATCGCCGAGGTTGCCAGAACTTTCAACATTTCCCCCGATGACATTCGCTCCCAGCGTCAGGATGCCACCACGTCCAAGTGCCGCCAGATCTCGATGTACGTGATCAAGGAAACGACCGGCCTTTCCTCCGGCCAGATCGGTGACGAATTCGGCGGTAAAGACCACTCCACCGTCCTCTACGGCGTCAAAAAGGTCAAAAAAGAGATGGAGCGCAACTCCGCCCTGAGGAATACCGTCGAGGACATCATCAAAAATGTCCGGGAGGTACGCGATTGATGGAGGCTCCAAAAAAGAAGTCGCCGATCCCGTATATTATCTGCGCACTGCTGTCCGCCGCCGGCCTGGTCGCCTATATGCTCGTTCTGATCGGCCTGCACAGGCAGTTCTCCTGTTTCAAAGTCATTTCTCCGGGCAGGATGATCTTCTATTCGCTGATGGTTTTGCTCCCGACAGTTGTCGGCGTGCTGATGATCGTTTTTTACAAAAGATTCGGCAGGAAAACAAAAACCGTGCTTTTTGCCCTGCTTGCTACAAGCGTTGTGCTTTCTTTCGTTTTCCTGATCGCTTTTTCGATCATGCCGCCGTGCGCTTCCGTTACGAGTGACGCAGGGGACTACCTCGCATTCGACGAGGATTGCCCCGCTTATTTCATAACTTACGGGGATATGTTCCCGGGGCAGATACCCTCCGGCGCGGAAAACGTCCGCTATTTTTACCGTTACCGCAATTATCCCGACCTCAACTACGACATATTCGCCCAGTGGACGCTGCCGAGATCGGAGTACAATTCGGAAAAACAGCGTCTTGTTTCACTCTTCCCCAACGCCGAAGTTGAAGAAGTCGGCGACTACTGCATCGTTTTTTTAAGCGATGAAAAAAAGACTACTCTTGACCATATTGCCTTCGCGTTCAACGACAAAACCTTTACCTTCAGATATATGGTTTCATATATCGAAAACGTGGACGTGAATGAGCTTGAACCATACTATGAAGAACTTGTGTGGTAATAAATAGTGAGGTGATCACATGTTTTCCAAAATTACAAGCTTTATCATGGGGATCGTGACCTTTGTTCTTTCTCTCTTGGGCATCAGCATCGGCAAAGACGATCCCGCCCCGAAAATGCCTGAGCTGAAAACCTACGTTGAGGACGGACTTCTTTTCATGGATAACGTCCCGTACGGAAACGACGCTCAGCAAACCGTTGACATCATTATCCCGGAAAACACTGCCGGCGAAACAAGCCTTTTCTTCCACATCCACGGCGGCGCATGGGTCGGCGGCGACAAATCCTACGGCAAAGAGCTTGCGGTGGCGGCCGCGAAGAAATACAATATCGTCGGAGTAACGATCGACTATCGGCTCCTTGCCAACAAGAGGGGCAATCACAGGCTCAGCTGCAAAACTCTCCTTGAAGACATCGACAACGCCATGAAAGCCGTCCGGGAAACTTGCCTTGAAAAAGGCATCACCCTCAAAAGCGCTCTCGTCAGAGGGGATTCTGCGGGCGGTCACCTTGCTTTGCTTTATTCTTATCTTTACAAAAACAGCTCCCCCGTCCACATCGGGCTTGTCGAAAGCAACTGCGGCCCTACGGATCTGACGGACAGGAATTATCTCCAAAAAGATTGGGCGATTTCAAGAAAAGACATGATGAAGCTCTACGGCGCGCTCATCGGCAAAGACGTCTACCTCATCAACTACGGCACTAAAGACGTTCAGCAAAAACTTTGGGCTGTGTCTCCCTGCTGCTATGTTTCTGCGGACGTGCCGGCAACGATCTTCAGCTCGAGCGGAAAAGACGTCCTCGTTCCCGTCTCCAACGGCGACAGGCTGGATGAAATGCTCAACGCCGTCGGCGTGGATCACTACTACACCTGCTTCGATTACGGCACCCATTGCTGCAGGGATGCTCTTGACGCCGAAAAATCCGACGCTTACGACGATATGTTTGAAAAAATGATGGCAAAATACGTTTTGTAAGCTATATTTTTAAGAAGAAAAATAATAATATTTAACAGGTGGCTTCGAATGATACAGTACGAACAGCTCAGACTTGAGCTCCTTGAAAAAAAAGAAAGTCTTGACGCACTTTGCGAAGCGCTCGGAATCGACAGGTTGAAAAGCGAGATCGCAAAGCTTGAAGAAATGTCGGCGCAGGACGGTTTTTGGGACAACATTGAACAATCCCAGAAAATCGTTCAAAAGACGAGCGCGCTCAAAAGCAAAGTGGAATCCTACGAAAAACTCTGCGGAAACTACGAGGACGCTCTCGTTATGATCGAGCTCGCCGACGCGGAAGAAGACCTCAGCCTCTTTGACGAATGTCGCGAAGGCGTTGATGAGGTCGAGAAAGAGCTTGAAAAACAGACGCTCGGCACATTGCTGACGGGTGAATACGACTCAAAGAACGCCATTCTGACTTTCCACGCCGGCGCAGGCGGAACCGAAGCGCAGGATTGGAACGCAATGCTCGTCAGAATGTACACCCGCTGGGGCGAAAGCCACAACTACAAGGTCACCATGGCGGATTTCCTTGACGGCGATGAAGCGGGGCTCAAATCCGCCACGTTGCTCGTCGAAGGAGAAAACGCCTACGGCTTCCTGAAAAGCGAGTCCGGCGTTCACCGCCTTGTCCGCATTTCTCCGTTCGACGCTTCGGGCAGAAGGCATACGTCTTTCGCTTCGATCGAAGTAATGCCCGAGATCGACGACACGATCGAAGTCGAGATCAGCCCCGAGGACATCAAAATGGACGTCTACCGCGCCAGCGGCGCAGGCGGCCAGAAGGTCAACAAAACCTCGTCAGCCGTTCGCCTGACGCATATCCCAACGGGCATCGTCGTTGCTTCCCAGGTCGAACGAAGCCAGCACCAGAACCGTGAGGTGGCGATGAGGATGCTCAAATCAAAGCTCCTCGAGATCAAAGAGCGCGAACATCTTGAGAGGATCGAGGACATCAAGGGCGTTCAGAAAGAGATCGCCTGGGGAAGCCAGATCCGCTCATACGTCTTCATGCCCTACACGATGGCAAAAGATCACCGCACCAACTACGAAACCGGCAACATCAACGCCGTAATGGACGGAGACATCGACGGATTCATCAACGCATATCTGAAAGCAGAGAGCTTGCAAAACATATGACGGGATGTGGAAAAATGGAGATTTTTGACATTTCATCCGACGTTTTCTGTGAAAGCAGCTGCGACGATTTTCCCCGTGGCAAAAGCACTTTTTTAAAGCAGCTCGAAAAAGGCGACGAATGCAACGTCAGCGCCTTTTTCTCCTCGTCCCACGGCGGCACTCATATCGTCGCCCCATCGTATTGCCTCGATGACGGGCTCACAGTCGACAAGCTTGATCTATCGGTTTTCGTCGGTAGCTGCAAGGTCATCAAGGTGCCGGAAGGCCCCATCACGGGCGAATACGTTGAAAACAATTTCCCGAGAGGTTGTCAGAGGCTCATCATAAAGAGCGACAGCTCCGCCTGTTTCTTAGACCACGGCGCGCTTTGCGCGGTGAATCTGGGATATAAAATGATCGGCATAGACTCCGCCTGCATCGGCGCCGAGCGCAACAGATCCGCCGTTTACAGAACTTTCTTCTACGGCAACGTCGGCATTCTCGAAGGCCTTGACCTCGAGAACGTGCCCGAGGGCAACTACAGCCTTGTTGCACTGCCGATAAAATCCGTCGGGCTTGAGTCTGCGCCGGCAAGAGCGATCCTGATAAAAGAAAAATAAACCGCGTACTTATTCTTATTTGCCCTTTATGAGGTGGAAACGTGAAAGGATTTTTAGATTTTTTGTTCAGCCTTCTGCTGATCATAATTCTGTCGCCGCTGATGCTGGCGATCGTTGCCGTCATCCTCATTTTCGACGGCAAGCCTGTGATTTTCTACCAAAAAAGAGTCGGATACAAAAACCAGTGCTTCTATATATACAAGTTCCGCACCATGAAAAACGGGACGAAAGAAAAAGCGACCGCCCTCTTGAAAGATATCGACAGCCAGGTGACCGGAATCGGCAAGGTTTTGAGGAAGCTCAGCCTTGACGAGTTGCCCCAGCTGTTTAACGTCCTGAAGGGCGACATGAGTTTTGTCGGGCCGCGTCCGCTCATTCCGCAGGAAAAAAAGATCCGTAACCTTCGCGAGCAATACAACGTCTTTTCCGTAAAGCCCGGCATCACGGGACTTGCTCAGGTCAACGGCAGGGACAACCTCACCGACGAGCGCAAAGCCCTCTACGACAAGGAATACGTTGAAAATCATACGCTTTGGATGGATCTCACCATCCTCGTCAAAACTTTCGTCAACGTCGTGAAATCCAAGGACGTCAACGACTCCTGCGGGGACGTTGTCAAAGAGGCGGAAGACCTCGAAAACAACATCAAAGTCATGTCCTTTAACATCCTCTGCCGCGGCGAAGGCGAATATGCCCGCGAAAAGCGAGCGCCGCACGTTGTCGAACTGATCAGGCGCGAAGCCCCGGACGTCATCGGCTTCCAGGAGGCCACGCCGGAGTGGATGGAGTACCTCAAAGCCTCGCTCAACAACTATAACTGCGTCGGCGTCGGACGCGACGACGGAAAAAACAAAGGCGAATTTTCCGCCATTTTCTACAGCCGCAACAGGTTCCTTCTGCGCAACAGCGGCCGTTTCTGGCTTTCCGAAACGCCCGACGAAGCGTCCCTCGGCTGGGACGGCGCATATAACCGCATCTGCACCTGGGCGATATTAAAGGATCTTTACACGACGAGAAAATTTGTCGTCATGAACACTCACGCCGATCACGTCGGCGAAGTTGCCGTAAACGAGGGCATGAAGCTCATCGTTAAGAAGGTCAGGGGGCTCAACACTCTTCCGACTTTCGTCACAGGAACCTTCAACATCAAGGAAGGCGGCAGGGATTATAACATCGTCGTGAACAGCGGCGTTCTGCGCGATTCAAAATACGTCTGCGAAGACATCGTCAACGAAAACACCTACAACGGCTTCGGAGTCGGCGAGCAGTGTGTTGTCGATTACATCTTCGTCAACAAGAGCATAACGCCGGTCAAATACAACGTGCTGACCGACAAAAACGGCGACCTTTACATCTCCGACCATTACCCCGTTGTCGTCGATTGCAAATTCAAGTAGTTTCAAGCCAAAAATCAACAGCCCGCTTAAGAAATCTTAGGCGAGCTGTTTTTTTGATTTTTGTGGAATTATTTTATCTTGGTTTTGAATAGTCCGTCTTTATTGCAAAAGAAGTAAACCCACTTGATTCGGTTGATTTTGAACCTTGCTTGTGCGTTTCCTTCGGGATAAAGCTTCTTGATCTCACAGCCGTCGTCTCTGAGCGCGGCGATAAAAGAGATATAGTGCGTTTTGCTCATCTCGTGCGGGATCGACACAAAGTATTCGTCCTCAACGCTTTCGATATTCGGGCGATGATCGTCGTCGGCGTCCTCAGCTTCGAGCGAGGGCAAAACTATTCCGCAACAGCTGACGACAGCTTCTCCCGCGCTGTGAATGACGTTGCCGCAGATCGGGCAAACATAAAACCTCGACCTTGTCATGTTGAACGAACGGTTTGTGTTGACGACGTTTTCGCCGGAGAATAATTCGATCACGGAAACTCCCAAAGCGGCGGCGAGCGGCTCTATGAGCGAAACGTCGGGATAACCTCTGCCCGTCTCCCATTTTGAAACGGTTTTGTCGCTGACGTTCAGTTTTTCCGCCAACCGGAGCTGCGTCAGGTTTCTGCTTTCACGCAAGCGCTTTATCATGGCGCCGGTTACATATTGATTCATTGCAACTCCTCCTTTCGCTATCTATGATAATACATCGGAAAAGAGAACGCAACCTACGCTGAGTAGAGATAAACAAGGCTCGCGATCATCCTTCTTTTCGATACTCACTTACCGCCATAACAACATCACCGGTAACATTTACAAGGTTCTGCACAGAGCCCAGGAACACTTCGCAATAAATCGCCACCGGGATCATTCCGTTTATGCCCAAATGATTAAAAACGATAAGCATTCCAATCAAAATCGATCCCGGCTGATTCGGTGCGCCGAAGGATAGAAAAAGCACCAAAACCGCTAAGGCAACATAGTTCCACCACGAGAGCGCTGCACCGTTAGAGATGATCAGAAGCATCGCGATCTCCATTATAACTAAACAGTTACCGTCAAGGTTTATTTGCGCCAGCACCGGTATAGTGTCTTCCAAATGGTTTCTGCCAATGCCGAATTTTCTGCCGATCTGCCTTATGTTGTAAGGCGCGGCGTCAATGGCAGAGTTTATTTTTACGTTTTCCTTGAGAATCGGAAAAACAAGCCTGATAAAGTTCATAACTTTGATCTTGTTGATTTTCAGACTGACCGAATATATCCCAAAGACTATGACCGTACCAAAAATAACTGTACACCAGCAAAGCGCCACACCCTTTAAGCTTGCAAATCCTTTGTCCAACATTATATCCAAGAAAGCAAGGAAACAGAATGCCGGCAGGAAAAACATAACAAGGTTCAGTATCCTTGAAAACAACGCATAGCAAGCATCAATAAAGCTCTTTAGTTTGTCGAACTGATTGCCTACAGAGCGCATGGCAACGATAATCATGACAGATAAGATAATAAGCGGAAACGGCGAGAACACCCTGAAGGGATCGAAAACATTTGAGGGTATGAGCGACGAAATCAGCGTCGGCAAGTCCTTTTTGGTATGGATTGATAACTCATAATATCCAAAAACATCCTTGACAAACGGCAAAAAACGTTTTATCGCAAAACCAATGGCGACAGCAACCGCCACGACCATTGTCGAAGTTTCGATCGTTCTTGATTGAAGCCGGGCTGCATGTGAACTTTTTTTTGAAAAAACGCGTGTCTCAAGCAAGTTTTTCAGTATCGAAAAGAATGTCATCGGTGCACCGATCATCAACATGGCGTTTGTAAACAGGCTTTCAACCGGCAGGATCCAGTTTTTGCGCAAGACAGTTGATTTTGCAGGATCCAAGGTGTTGGATAAAAACAAATATGCGATTATCGCTCCGACAAATCCGGCAACACACAAAAAGGTTTGCTTTCCGTACGCCCTTTTAACATTCAGGTGTATAGTGTTGTAGGACGCGTGAAAATCATATTCAAGTTTATCTTCATACGCTTTGATGATTTTATACTCAACTTCATCCTCAACGGTGTTCCCACCCAACGGAACATACCTGTCTCCGGCAAAGCCCATGTTTATGCTCGGATTTCCAAAACTGTGTTTGATCTGTATGGTTATTTCGTCTTCGATCGAAATTTCCCGGCGTATTACGTCGTTAAAAAGCGCCTCAAACACCATAATGTTTTCCGATATGATTTGCTTGCTTATTCTGTTGCGCTGTAATTCTTTTTCTATAAAATTTGCAGCTTTTTCAAAATCTTCGACTTGAGTTCTGATTTTTATTTCCTTCACTTTTATCACCCTGATTATTGTAGCACACTATCGAATACAATTCAATTGTTCATTTTTTCTTCAATAATTCTTTTCTTTTTTAAGCATTCATATTCTGACGACTTGTGTTCCCGTTGCTTTTATCAGACGGTAATTCATTCTTCAGTATTCATTATTCATTTAGAAAATCCTGTCTCACGAATGAATAATTAATAATGAATACTTAAAAATGAATAATACAACGCGAAAACCCCGCCACTGAATCTTCAGTGACGGTTGTTATCTTTCGCAGTATTGATCGAAGCAATCAACAGCTTCTTGATTTCAAGGCAATCATAAAGCAAAGACTTGAACATTTTATCGTCAATATATTCCGATTTTGCCAAAAGTCTGAGCCAATACTCTGTTTCAGCAGTTTCTTTGAGAGAAATATGAAGTTTTGCAACAAAATCAGCCTTACTGTTCCCATACTGTGCCTCATTTATGTTTGCCCCTATTGAAGTCCCGCTTCTGATAATCTGTTTAGACAAAACGTGTTCCTTGTTTTCTTCAAGATACTTACATAATCTGATAATTCTTGAAGCAAAATCTATTGATTTTTCAATTAGTATGTTTTCCTTCACTTTTATCACCCTGATTATTGTAGCACACTATCGAATACAATTCAATTGTTCATTTTTTCTTCAATAATTCTTTTCTTTTTTAAGCATTCATATTCTGCTGACGACTTGTGTTCCCGTTGCTTTTATTAGACGGTTATTCATTCTTCAGTATTCATTATTCATTTAGAAAATCCTGTCTCACGAATGAATAATTAATAATGAATACTTAAAAATGAATAATACAACGCAAAAACCCCGCCACTTCGTGACAGGATTTTCGCTTTGGCGCGCTGCAAGGGATTCGAACCCCTGACCTTTTGGTTCGTAGCCAAACACTCTATCCAACTGAGCTAGCAGCGCATATTCTGTTTTACAGCACTACATATATTATCACACTTTAAAAGAAAAATCAAGCATTTTTTTTGAAAAATTCTTTTGTCTTTGAAAAAACGCAAGCCGCGAAAAATCGCGGCCTGCTTTGATATGCTTTGTTCGCTTATTCAGCGTCGGGAGCGTAGAGCTCTGCAAGTTTTTCAAGATGCTTCCTCTGCTCCTTGGAGTTTTCAACAGCCTTGTCGAAGAGCTGTTCTGCTCTTTCGGGGAAGGAACGTGTGAGCGAAGAATAACGTGCTTCGCCGAGGATGAATTCTTTGTAGTCCTCTTTGGCTTCCTTGCTGTCGATCGTAAGCGGATTCTTGCCCTGCGCTTTGAGAGCCGGGTTGAAGCGGAACATATTCCAGTAACCGCAGTCAACAGCTTTCTTCATTTCCTTCTGGCAGTTGACCATGCCGCCCTTGATGCTGTGCATCTCGCAGGGAGCGTAGCCGATGATGAGCGACGGGCCGTTATAAGCTTCGGCCTCAGCGATAGCTTTGAGCGTCTGATTCTGGTCTGCGCCCATAGCGATCTGTGCAACGTAAATATAACCATAGGACATTGCTATCTCTGCAAGGCTCTTCTTTGCTATCGCCTTACCTGCCGCCGCGAACTGTGCTACCTGGCCGATCTGAGAAGCCTTGGAGGCCTGACCGCCTGTGTTGGAATATACTTCGGTATCAAGTACGAATACATTTACATCTTCGCCTGATGCAAGTACATGATCGAGTCCGCCGTAGCCGATATCGTAAG
>JAFTCG010000054.1 GCA_017454815.1 Clostridia bacterium | reverse complement strand
GGTTGTACGTTTCAATGTTTAAGCAAAACTTTAATTATTTTGACAATCCCTCAGTCTGCTCACTGCGTTCGCATCCAGCTCCCTTTACACAAGGGAGCCGAGGGAGCAGCGCACCTACATAGCACTGAAAATCAGTTGCTGTTACGCAATACAATTGTGCGTTTTCCGCTGGCGGATGATATCCGCCCCTACAACAGCAAAAATCGACCCCTGTGGGATTCAGAGGTCGAAAAATGTTTTTGTGTTATTTTTGTGTTATTTAAATATCGTTTCTGATGATATCTTCAAGCGTCTCACGTTTTACAACCACGCGGCTTTCTCCGTTTGAGAGAGCGACAATTGGAGGTTTGGGAAGACGGTTATAGTTTGAGGACATGGAATAGTTATACGCACCGGTAGTAAGCACAGCGATTGTATCCCCTCTTTGTACCGTTGAAGGAAGCGGCACGTTCTCCTGGATTATATCTCCGCTTTCGCAGCATCTGCCGACGATCGAAGCGCAAAAATCTTTTTCTTCGTTCATCTTGTTGGCGACGAAAGCCGTATAGGTGGAACCGTAGAGAGCATATCTCGGGTTATCGGTCATGCCGCCGTCGATGGAAACGTAGTTTTTGTATTCGGGTATCCTCTTTATTGATCCGACGGTGTAGAGCGTAAGCCCTGCGTCAGCTACGATGCTCCTGCCCGGTTCCATGACGATCTTTGGAAGGTCGATAGCGTATTTTTCGCACATCTCGTTTATCTTGCCGGAAACAAGGCTGATGTTTTTGTCGATGTCGATGACAGGATCGTTCTCGGTATATCTCACTCCGTAGCCGCCGCCGAGGTTGAGGATGGGGGCCACATAACCGTATTTTTCCTTCATATCCCTGATGAACCTGAGCATAATATCGGCGGAGCGGATGAAGGTGTCCGAATCGAAAACCTGCGAGCCGACGTGGCAGTGGAAGCCGTCGAGGACGATGTTTTCAAGTTTCAGTGCGACTCCCGTGATCTCCTGCGCCTGTCCCGTCTGGATCGCAGAGCCGAATTTTGAATCGACTTTGCCGGTGTTGACCGCCTCGTAAGTATGAGGGTCTATTCCGGGAGTGATGCGAAGAAGGATCTTCTGCTTCACGCAATGCTTTGCGGCGATCTCGTTGATGGCAAGGAGCTCGTCTTTGCTGTCAACGACGAAGTGACCGATCTTATGCTCGATCGCGAAATCAATATCGTCGTCGGTTTTGTTGTTTGAATGGAAGAAGGCTTTTTCAAGCGGAAAGCCTGCTTTGATGGCGGTGTACATTTCTCCGAGAGAAACGACGTCACAGCCCATTCCCTCCTCCTTGATTATCTCATAGATCCTCTTGAAGCAGTTTGCTTTTCCTGCGTAAATAGGATAGCTTCCGTTTGAAAAGTACTTAGAGAAAGCGTTGACATAAACGCGGCAGTTATATCTTATCCTGTCCTCGTCGATGAGATAGAGCGGAGTTTTGTATTCCTTTGCAAGCTCCACCGTGTCCTGACCGGCAAAGGCAAGATGTCCTTTTTCGTTGACCGAAAGATTATTGCATATCATATCTTTTTCCTCCAATAGTTGTTGCTCACGTTTGATTTTGCTGCTGCGCTATCTGCTGCGCAACGTAAACGCCGCTCGCGGAAGCGTGAGACAGCGAATGGGTGATCCCGCTTCCGTCGCCGATAACGTACAGTCCGTCGTATTTTGTCTGAAGGTTGTTGTCAACCTCAACTTCCATGTTGTAAAACTTTACTTCGACGCCGTAAAGCAGCGTGTCCTCGTTCGCAGTGCCCGGCGCGACTTTGTCAAGAGCGTAGATCATCTCGATTATCCCGTCGAGAATTCGTTTCGGGAGGACGAGGCTCAGGTCGCCGGGAGTTGCGTTCAGAGTCGGCGTTACGAACGACTCCTCTATCCTGCTGACGGTCGAGCGCTGACCTCTGATCAGGTCGCCGAAGCGCTGGACGATAACCCCTCCGCCGAGCATATTGCTCAGCCTTGCGATCGATTCACCGTAGCCGTTGGAATCCTTGAACGGCTCTGAGAATTTTTTGGCGACGAGCAGCGCAAAGTTGGTGTTCTTGGTCTGCTTTTTCGCGTCTTCATAGCTGTGGCCGTTTACGGTGATAATGCCGTTGGTGTTTTCGTTCACCACTGCGCCCTTCGGATTCATGCAAAACGTCCTGACCCTGTCGCCGTATTTCTGCGTTCTGTAAACGATCTTGCTTTCATATAGCTCATCGGTCAGGTGAGAAAATATCTCCGCAGGAAGCTCAACCCTTACGCCGATGTCGACGCGGCTGGAATTAGTGTTGATGTTCAGCTTTTCGCAGGTTTTTTCCATCCACTTGCTTCCGCTTCTTCCGACGGAGATGATGCAGTTTTTGCAGGCATATTTTTTGCCGCCGCATTCGATCTCAAACCCGTCTTCCGAAGGCGATACGGAATCGACCTTCGATTCAAAGAAGAACTCTACCTTGTCTTTCAGAAAATCGTAGAGGTTTGAAAGCACAACGTAGTTTATATCCGTTCCGAGGTGGCGCACGGACGCATCAAGCAAATGAAGATCGTTTTGCATGCATTCTTTCTTGAATTTGCTGCCCGCAGAGGAATACAGTTTCGTTCCCTCGCCGCCGTACTTCATGTTGATTTCGTCGACGTATTTCATGAGCATAAGGGCTTTTGTCTTGCCGATATACTCGTATAGCGTTCCGCCGAAATCGTTGGTAATGTTATACTTTCCGTCCGAGAACGCTCCCGCACCGCCGAAGCCGGACATTATGGAACACTTTTCGCATCCGATGCACGACTTGACCTTTTCGCCGTCGATGGGGCATTTTCTCTTTTTCAGCTCATGCCCAGCCTCAAAAACGGCGACCTTCAGACCGCTGTCTCTCTTGACAAGCTCATAGGCGGAGAATATCCCTCCGGGACCTGCGCCGACGATTATTACGTCATATACCATAAAAACACCTCCGTGTTTTTTGCAAAAAAATGTAAAAAGACCGTAATCGGAAATCGGTCGATCACGATCTTTTATCTCTATTCAGTTGACCGATTCCCGCCAACCTTTTCATTATATCACAAAAAACAAATGCTGTCAATTTATAGATGATCAAAAGGATGAACGGATTCTGCGTTGTAAATAGATGTGAACCATTTTTCTTAAAAAAAGAAGAAACTAAATGGTACAATGTTTTCAGTTGCTTTGAAACGGAGCCGTAGGCGTAGTGAAAAGCAACTGAAAACGGTTCCGATCATGCCGAGAGCTTCTCTTTTAACATCTGCTTGGGACTTTTGTATCCCAGTGTTCTCATCGGCTTGTTGTTGCTCCATTCCAAATGCTCGGCTAATTTATTGTTTAATTCATCTATGTTCCTGAACGTCTCCCAGTCATAAAAATAT